>JBAXOZ010000084.1:0-10379 GCA_037132975.1 Comamonadaceae bacterium | reverse complement strand
GCTCCTCTCTTCCGCCCGGCGGGGCGGGAGAGAGGCGGGGGTGAGTGAGTGGGGGAAGATTGGTCGTGGGCTTTCGAAAGCAATCTACTAATCGGCTACTTGCCGTTGATGGCCAGCAGTTCGACTTCAAACAGCAGTGTCGCATTCGGCGGAATGACGCCGCCAGCGCCGCGCTCACCGTAGGCGATGGACGCCGGGCAGGTCAGCTTGGCTTTGCCTCCCACCTTCATGCGCTGCACACCTTCCGTCCAGCACTTGATGACGCCATTCAGAGGGAACTCGATCGCTTCATTGCGCTTGTACGAACTGTCGAATTCTTTGCCGTCAGGAAAGGTGCCACGGTAATGCACCTTGACCTTGTCAGTGGCGGCCGGACTGGCTCCGGTACCGTCTTTCAGTGAACGGTAAACCAGCCCGCTGGCGGTGACCACAGCGCCGGCTTCCTTCGCGGCGGCTGCCGCAACTGCATCAGCCGCCCATGCAGAAGTGACGGACGCGAGCAGCAGGGAGACAGCAACGGCTGTGCAACGGAAGATTGTTTTCATCAGGATGACCTTTCTTTAGACCAGCAGCGCGTTAACGCGTTTTACGTAAGCGGCTGGGTCGGCCGGCAAGCCGCCTTCGGCCAGCAGTGCCTGATCGAACAGGATGTGCGCCAGGTCGTTGAAATGCACCGAGCCATCGAGCTTCTTCACCAGCGGGTGGTCGGCGTTGACTTCGAGCACCGGCTTGACTTCGGGGGCGCTCTGGCCAGCCTGCTTGAGCATACGCGCGAGTTGCGTGCTCATGCCGTGGTCCTGCACCACCAGGCAGGCGGGTGAATCGACCAGTCGGGTCGTGACACGCACGTCTTCGGCCTTGTCTTTCAGCGCTTCCTTGAGCTTGGCCAGCAGGGGTTTGAAGGTTTCAGCTGCTTCTTCAGCTGCCTTCTTCTCGTTCTCGTCCTGCAGCTTGCCCAGATCGACGGCGCCCTTGGCCACGCTTTGCATGGGCGTGCCGTCAAAGTCGTGCAGGTAGTTCAGCGCCCATTCATCGACGCGATCGGTCATCAGGAGCACCTCGATGCCCTTCTTCTTGAACACTTCGAGCTGCGGGCTGTTCTTCGCCGCCGCCGGGGTGTCGGCGGTGATGTAGTAGATGGCTTCCTGGCCCTCTTTCATGCGGGCCTTGTAGGCGTCCAGCGACACGCTGATGCTGTCGGTGGTGCTGGAAGCAAAGCGCAGCAGCTTGGCGAGGCGGTCCTTGTTGGCGTAGTCCTCGCCCAGGCCTTCCTTCAGCACGGCGCCGAACTCGGCGTAGAACTTGCTGTACTTGCCCTGCTGGGCCTTGTCTTCTTCGCTCAGCACATCGGTAACGCCTTCAACGGCTGCTGGCGGCTGGTCGTTCTTGGCCAGATCTTCGAGCATGCCCAGCACGCGCTTGGTGCAGCCTTCGCGGATCGCCTTGACGTCGCGGCTTTCCTGCAGCAACTCACGGCTCACATTGAGCGGCAGATCGGCTGAGTCAACCACGCCTTTGACAAAGCGCAGGTAGGTTGGCAGTAGCGCCTCGGCATCGTCCATGATGAAGACGCGCTTGACGTAAAGCTTGACGCCGGCCGACTTTTCGCGATTCCAGAGGTCAAACGGTGCCTTGCCGGGAATGTAGAGCAGTTGCGTGTATTCGGTACTGCCCTCGACCCGGTTGTGTGTGTATGCCAGCGGCGCCTCGGTGTCGTGGCTGATCTGCTTGTAGAACTCGTCGTACTGCTCGGCCGAGATGTCCTTCTTGGCGCGTGCCCAGATGGCATTGGCCTTGTTCACTGTTTCCCAGTCACCGGTCTTGACCATGGCGCCAGGCTGGCGGCCGCCTTTTTCGTCACTCGGGTTGATCAGTTCGCCGTCTTTCCACTCTTCTTTTTCCATCAGGATCGGCAGGCTGATGTGGTCAGAGTACTTGGCGATGATGCTCTTGAGCTTCCACGCACTGGCATAGTCCATGGCGTCATCGCGCAGGTGCAGGATGACGCTGGTGCCGCGCTGGGCCCGGCTGATGGCTTCGACTTCAAAGTCACCGGCGCCGCCGCTGATCCAGCGCACGCCCTCATCGGCCTTCAGGCCGGCGCGGCGTGACTCGACGATGATCTTGTCGGCAACGATAAAGCCGGAGTAAAAACCCACGCCAAACTGGCCAATCAGTTGTCCCTGTTCAGAGACGTTGGCCTTCTGGTCACCGGTCAAGCGGGACATGAAATCCTTGGTGCCGCTCTTGGCGATGGTGCCCAGGTGATCGATGGCTTCCTGCTGGCTCATGCCGATGCCGTTGTCCGAGATCGTCAGGGTCTTGGCATCCTTGTCAAAGGACACGCGTACTTCGAGATTGGGTGTGTCTTCGTAAAACGTGCTGTGGTCCAGTGCCTCAAAGCGTAATTTGTCGCAGGCGTCGGACGCGTTGGAGATCAGCTCGCGCAGGAAAATTTCCTTGTTGGAGTAGAGCGAGTGGGTGACAAGATGCAATAGCTGGGCCACTTCGGCCTGGAAGGACAGTGTCTGTTTGGTCATTTTGGATTTGAACGTTCGGGAATGAAATCGGAAACGCTCTAATTATGGGCGATGGCCCTGCTTTCAAGAGCTCGCTTTACTGTGCAACGCGCTTTGCTTTGGGCCGTGTCCCCGGTGTCACATTGAGCTCGATTTTTTCCTCGCGCCGCAACAGGCTGAATTTGGCGGCGGTGCCGGGTTTGAGCGCAGCCACGGCACTGAGCAATTCGGCAACGTTGTTGATCGGCTTGCCCGCAGCGGCGACGATGACATCGCCCGGACGAATGCCGGCTTGCGCTGCCGGGGCGCTTTGCATCACGCCGGTGATGATGACGCCAGCCTGCGCCTTGACGCCGAAAGTTTCCGCCAGTTCGGGCGTGAGGTCGTTGGGCTCAACGCCAATCCAGCCGCGCGTCACCTGGCCATCCTTGACAATGCCTTCGAGCACCAGCTTGGCGGTGGTCACCGGGATGGCAAAACCGATGCCCATGCTGCCGCCCGAACGTGAGTAAATCGCCGTGTTGATGCCCAGCAGGTGGCCGGCGGTGTCAACCAGCGCGCCGCCCGAATTGCCGGGGTTGATGGCGGCATCGGTCTGGATGAAATTCTCGAAGGTGTTGATGCCGAGCTGGTTGCGCCCGAGTGCGCTGACAATGCCGCCCGTCACGGTCTGACCGACACCAAAGGGGTTGCCGATGGCCAGCACCTGATCACCCACCTGCAACGAGTCGGAGTTGCCCAGCACGATGACCGGCAAGCGATCGAGTTCAATCTTCAGGACGGCCAGATCGCTGTCGGGGTCGGTCCCTATGACCTTGGCGCGGGCGCGCCGGCTGTCGTTCAGGATGACCTCGATTTCGTCGGCGCCCTCGACCACGTGGTTATTCGTCAGGATGTAGCCGCTGGCACTGACAATGACGCCACTACCCAGTCCCACTTGCGGCTCGTTGCCCTGGTCGCCAAAGAAGAAGTTGAACCAGGGATCATTGCTGCGTGGCCGGTTTCTGGCCGCCTTGCTGGTGTTGATGCTGACCACCGCAGCCGATGCTTTTTGCGCCGCCAGCCTGAAGCTGCCAGCCGGCGCGATACCGGGCGCCGCATTGGGCGCCTCGACCAGCGCCACCGGGCCGGAATGACTCAATCCCTTACCCAGCCAATCCGGTTTCAGGGTGGCAACAACAAAATACAGCGCCAGCAAGACCGTGGCGGTTTGAGAAAAAAGTAACCAGAGACGCTTCATGAGCGCAAATTGTAGGCGCCGTGCCGGCGCTCTGCACGCCAGCCCGGGGAATTGCCCGACAATGCGGCACAGCACCCCGTTTCATTGCCGACATGATTGACCGAACCCAGCTCCTACAGACCTTCGATGCCCTGCTGCAGCCGGAGCATTTCCGCGACTATGGCCCCAACGGCTTGCAGGTTGAAGGCAGCGCGCAAGTGCACAAAATTGTTTCGGGGGTCAGCGCCAGCCGCTCGCTGATCGAGGCAGCCATTGCGGCACAGGCCGATGCGATTTTTGTGCACCACGGCTTGTTCTGGCGCTCGCAGGACGGGCGCGTCACGGGCTGGATGAAGCAACGCCTGGCCCTGCTGCTGGCGCATGACATCAATCTGTTTGCCTACCACCTGCCGCTGGACGCCCATCCGGAGTTGGGCAACAACGCGCAGCTCGGCCTGAAGCTGGGGTTGCAGGCCAGCGCGCGCTTTGGCGAGCAGGACCTGGGTTTTCTGGGCGAACGCCAACAAGCCGGCGGTTTCGAGTCGGCCGAGACGCTGGCGCAGCACGTCGAACTGCAATTGCGCAGGCCGGTGGCGCTGATCCATGGCGCCGCGCGAGCGATTCACAAAATCGCCTGGTGCAGCGGTGGCGCACAGAGCTATTTTGAGGCCGCCATTGCAGCCGGGGCCGACGCTTTCATCACCGGCGAGATCTCGGAGCCGCAAGCGCACTATGCGCGCGAGATGGGCGTGGCCTACCTGGCCTGTGGCCACCACGCCAGTGAGCGCTTTGGTGCTCCGGCTGTGGCTGCCCATGTGGCGGCGCAGCTGGGTCTGGAGCATCAGTTCATTGACATTGACAACCCGGCCTGAACATGAACAAACCCATCGCCATCACCTTGGGCGACGCCGCCGGCATTGGACCGGAAATCATTGCCAAGGCTTACGGCCAAGCGCCTGAACTGCTGCAAGGCTGCTTTGTGGTCGGCGACGCGGCGACCCTGCGTCGTGCCAGCCAACTGGTCAGCGCCGGGGCGATTCCCCTGCCGCTGGCAGTGCTTCAAGACGCGTCGGAGGTGTTCGGACTGCCACCAGGCTGCCTGCCGCTGTTGCAGATCGGGGCTCTGAAGGCGCCGCCAGCGTTTGGTCGGCTGGACGCGGCTGCAGGTTTGCTGGCGGCTGAGTGCGTGGTGTGGGCGGCGCAGGCGGCTTTGCGCGGCGACATTGCGGCGCTGGTCACGGCGCCTCTGAACAAGGAGGCGCTGGCGCTGGCTGGTGCGCCCTATTCGGGCTTTCCCGGGCATACAGAGTTGCTGCAGGCGCAAGCCGCAGCTCATCAAGGCAAGACACTGGCTCAGATGCCGGTGCGCATGATGCTCGCCAATGACGAATTGCGGGTGGTGCTGGTCAGTATTCACGTCTCGCTGCGGGACGCACTGGATGCGGTAACCACGGCCAATGTCTTGCAGACACTGCTGATCACGCACGAGTCGCTGAGCGCTATTTTGGGGCGCGCACCGCGCATTGCCGTGGCCGGAGTCAATCCGCACGCGGGCGAGGGCGGCCTGTTCGGGCGCGAAGAGCTTGAAATCATCGCTCCGGCCATCAGCCAGGCGCGCGAGCAGGGCCTGCAAGTGAGTGGCCCTTACGCTCCGGACACCGTGTTCATGAGCGCCAGGTCCCACGGCGGTCAGTTGAGCGAATTCGACGTGGTCATCGCCATGTACCACGACCAGGGCTTGATTCCAGTGAAGTACCTGGGTCTGGAGCAGGGTGTCAACGTGACGCTGGGCCTGCCCCTGGTACGCACCAGTCCGGACCACGGTACCGCATTCGATATTGCCGGCACCGCTCAGGCCGACCCGTCCAGCCTGCTGGCGGCCATACGCATGGCACGCCAGTTGTCACACGGCTAAGGGCTTACTTCTTCAGGTTGTCGCGAATTTCGCGCAGCAGCAGTACATCCTCCGGCGTCACCGGGGCCGCCGCAGGGGCGGCTGGCGCGTCCTTCTTCAGGCGATT
The DNA here is from genome assembly GCA_037132975.1 of Comamonadaceae bacterium. Classification (GTDB taxonomy): domain Bacteria; phylum Pseudomonadota; class Gammaproteobacteria; order Burkholderiales; family Burkholderiaceae_C; genus Rhodoferax. Next base: position 4,620 of record JBAXOZ010000084.1, on the reverse strand, counting down.
GATCTGCTTGACCATCATGAAGATGATGAAGGCCAGAATCGCGAAATTGACGGCCACAGTGATGAAGCTGCCATAGGCAAATACCGGGACACCGGCCTTTTTCAGGGCGTCGATGGTCATGGCACTGCCGCTCGGCACCGTGCCGAGGACGACAAAAAGGTTGGAAAAATCAAGTTTGCCAATCAATGCGCCGACCAGCGGCATCACCAGATCACCCACCACCGAGTCGACTATTTTGCCGAAGGCGCCGCCAATGATGACACCCACCGCCAGATCCATGACATTGCCCTTGATGGCAAATTCCTTGAATTCCTGCATCATTCCCATTTGAAATATCTCCGTTGTTTGGTTGCAGAGGCGCAGTATCGGGCAAAAACGCGGTGCCTGCTGACGCGCGCCGCTGCGGCATTGACCCTGATAGCGGTCGGGGCGCTCAGCTACAATTAGTGGTTAACCCCGATAGCGATTTTTCATTGAGGATTCCCATGAGTGAAAGCCTTGCCGATAGCGGCCACGACGCCAGCAAGCGGACCTGGTTGATTGCCACCAGTTGTGTTGGAGCCGCCGGCGGCATTGCCGCCGCCGTTCCTTTCATTACCAGCATGCAGCCCTCCGAACGAGCGCTGGCTGCCGGTGCGGCAGTCGAGGCCGACATCTCCGCCCTCAAACCAGGCGAAAAAATGACGGTGGAATGGCGCGGCAAGCCGGTCTGGATCGTGCGTCGCACGCCGGAGCAACTGGCTGCCTTGCCCAAAATCGATGACCAGCTGGCTGATCCGAAATCCGAGCGCAAGCCCACCGAGCAGGCACCGGACTATGCACGCAACGCGCATCGCTCCATCAAGCCCGAGTATTTTGTTGCCGTTGGCATTTGCACCCACCTGGGCTGCTCACCGTCTGACAAGTTCCAGACCGGTGCCCAGCCTTCCTTGCCGGACGACTGGCAGGGCGGCTTCTTTTGTCCTTGCCACGGTTCGACCTTCGACCTGGCTGGTCGGGTCTTCAAGAACAAACCGGCGCCGGACAACCTGGAAGTGCCGGCCCATATGTATCTCTCCGAGACCAAGTTGCTCATCGGTGAAGACCGTAAAGCCTAAGGAAGCACGTCATGGCTGAATTTCACGAAATCTCCCCCAATGCCGCAGCAGGTGAAAAACTGCTGAACTGGATTGACAACCGGTTTCCGCTTTCCAAGCTCTTCAAGGAGCACATGAGCGAGTACTACGCGCCCAAGAACTTCAACATCTGGTACGTGTTTGGCGTGCTCTCCCTGCTGGTGCTGGTGATTCAACTGGTCACCGGCATTTTTCTGGTCATGCACTACAAGCCCGATGCAGCGCAGGCCTTCGGCTCGGTCGAGTACATCATGCGCGATGTGCCCTGGGGCTGGCTGATCCGCTACATGCACTCTACCGGCGCCTCCGCCTTCTTCGCTGTGGTCTACCTGCACATGTACCGCGGCCTGCTTTACGGCAGCTACCGCAAACCGCGCGAATTGACCTGGCTGTTTGGCTGCGGTATCTTTCTGGCGCTGATGGCCGAGGCTTTCATGGGTTACCTGCTGCCCTGGGGCCAGATGAGCTACTGGGGCGCCCAGGTGATCGTCAACCTGTTCTCCGCCATCCCGTTCATCGGGCCTGACCTTTCACTCTGGATTCGTGGGGACTATGTGGTGGGCGATGCCACTCTGAACCGCTTCTTCAGCTTTCACGTGATTGCCGTGCCGCTGGTGATACTGGGCCTGGTCGTGGCCCACATCATTGCCCTGCACGAAGTGGGCTCCAACAACCCGGACGGTATCGAAATCAAGGAAAAGAAGGACGCCAAAGGCATCCCGCTGGACGGCATTCCTTTCCATCCCTACTACTCGGTGCATGACATCTTTGCCGTTGGTGTGTTCCTGATGGTCTTCTCTGCCATCGTCTTCTTTGCCCCGGAGATGGGCGGCTACTTTCTGGAATACAACAATTTCATCCCGGCCGACCCCTTCCAGACGCCCTTGCACATTGCACCGGTCTGGTATTTCACGCCCTTCTATTCTCTGCTGCGCGCTGTGACTACCGAGATGATGTACGCGCTGATTGCCTGCACCGTGCTCGGCGCGGGTCTGGCCGTCTTCAAGATCAGGATGCCAGCCCTGTTCAAGGGCGCGATCGCGCTTGGCGCTGTGGCGGTTGTCGCCATGATGATGGCCATCGATGCCAAATTCTGGGGTGTCGTTGCCATGGGCGGTGGCGTGATCGTTTTGTTCTTCCTGCCCTGGTTGGACAATTGCGCAGTCAAGTCGATTCGCTACCGGCCCGACTGGCACAAGTATCTGTACGCGGTTTTTGTCGTTGACTTCCTGATCCTGGGCTACCTGGGCACGCAGCCCGTGTCACCCATCTACAGCCGGGTGGCACAAGTGGGTACCTTGTTCTACTTTGCCTTCTTCATCCTGATGCCCTGGTGGAGCCAGCTTGGCAAGACCAAGCCGGTGCCCGATCGTGTCAATTACACGGCGCATTGAAGGGGAGACACCATCATGAAAACCATGACTTTCACTCAAAAAATCATTCTCGGTTGGCTGCTGGTGCTCGGTTGCACGCTGGGTGCGCAGGCCAATGTGGGCGGCCCCGTGTGGGACAAAGCACCGGGCAAGACCAGCGACATGGCCGCCCTGCAAAATGGCGCCAAACTGTTTGTCAACTACTGCCTCAATTGCCACTCAGCCGCGTTTATGCGCTACAACCGTCTGCGCGACATCGGGCTGACACCGGAGCAGATCAGGTCCAACCTGCTGGTGACCAACAGCAAGATCGGCGACACCATGAAGTCGGCCATCGACCCGCAGCAGGCCAAAGCCTGGTTTGGCGTGAATCCGCCCGATCTGACCGTGATTGCACGTTCACGTGCTGGCGCTGGCGGCACCGGCGCCGATTACCTGTATACCTATATGCGTTCCTTCTACAAGGACGAGACCAAGCCAACTGGCTGGAACAATCTGCTGTTTCCCAATGTGGCCATGCCGCATGTGCTGTGGGAACTGCAGGGCGAACGCCGGCCGGTGTTCGATGAGGTCAAGGAGCATGGCGCCGCGACCGGCCACTTCAAAGGCTGGGAGCAGCTCAAGCCCGGCACGATGACAGGCCCGCAATACGATCAGGCCGTTGGCGATCTGGTGGCCTATTTGCAATGGATGGGTGAACCGGTTCAAAATACCCGCGTTCGTGTTGGTGTTTGGGTCTTGCTGTTTCTCGCGGTCTTTACTTTCTGCGCATGGCGGCTCAACGCGGTCTACTGGAAAGAGGTCAAGTAGCACAGATAAGCGGCTCAAGTTGCGCTCAACAAGGCGCAATCTGAGGTTTGTGGAGTGGGCTTGCCTGAAGCATCCCACTCTTTGGTTTTTTTAGGAGTCCCACCATGATGGTGTTGTATTCAGGTACTACCTGCCCATTTTCCCACCGTTGCCGTTTTGTCCTGTTTGAAAAAGGCATGGACTTTGAGATTCGTGACGTCGACTTGTACAACAAGCCCGAAGACATCAGTGTCATGAACCCGTACGGCCAGGTTCCCATCCTGGTCGAGCGCGACCTGATCCTGTACGAGTCCAACATCATCAACGAGTACATCGATGAGCGTTTTCCGCATCCCCAGTTGATGCCAGGCGACCCGGTGGACCGGGCTCGCGTGCGCCTGTTCCTGCTCAATTTCGAGAAAGAACTGTTTGTCCACGTCTCGACCCTGGAGTCGCGTGCCGCCAAGAGCAACGAGAAAGTACTCGACAAGGCGCGTGCCCATGTGCGGGATCGCCTGACGCAGCTCGCACCGGTATTCCTGAAGAACAAGTACATGCTGGGTGACGGTTTCTCGATGCTGGACGTGGCCATTGCGCCGCTGTTATGGCGACTTGATTATTACGGCATCGATCTGAGCAAAAATGCTGCGCCGCTACTCAAGTATGCGGAGCGGATTTTTTCGCGCCCTGCCTACATTGAGGCCCTGACGCCCTCCGAAAAAGTGATGCGAAAGTAAGTACCGAGCGCAATTTGATGATGGACTCCGCGCAAGCAACTTCGACCCGTCCGTATCTGATTCGTGCGCTCTATGAGTGGTGCACCGATAACGGCTTCACGCCTTATATTGCCGTGCTGGTCAACGAGCGCGTGCAGGTGCCGCGCGAGTACGTGAAAGACGGCGAGATTGTTCTGAACATCAGTTTTGAAGCCACCACCGGACTTCAATTGGGCAATGAGTTCATTGAATTCAAGGCGCGCTTTGCCGGGACGGCCCGTGACATTTGCGTTCCTGTGGCTCAGGTCGTGGCGATTTATGCCCGTGAAAACGGACAGGGCATGGCCTTCCCGATGGTCGTAGCCGAGGCCGCTGAAGCGGGCAGTCCGGCGCAGGGTCTGCAAGCGGTTGGTGCAGAACTCAAACCAGTCCAGTTGAGGCGCGTCGAGTCGCAAGCTTCGGGCGATGAACCGGAACCGCCCAGGCCAGTGACTCCCGGGACGCGACCGGCGCTCAAACGCGTCAAATAGTCCCGTAAAATACCCACATGCCGATTTAGCTCAGTTGGTAGAGCAACCGCCTTGTAAGCGGTAGGTCAACAGTTCGAATCCGTTAATCGGCACCATT
>JBAXOZ010000083.1:0-10385 GCA_037132975.1 Comamonadaceae bacterium | reverse complement strand
AGTCTCGAACTCTCGACCTCAACCTTGGCAAGGTTGCGCTCTACCAACTGAGCTATTCCCGCGTTACAAGCCGCAAATTATAGCGCAAAATTTCTACTGCCATCGACCGGCTCATGAAAATTTGCACTGCTATCCCGTCCTAGTGCTTGATCGACCCGAGTTGCGCCGGAGTCGCCGCGGCGGTCTCGACCGGTGCCACCGCCGCCACCGGTTCTTCGTCCGGCAACGGGCTTGGCATGTGCTCCAGGGCTATCTCCAGTACCTTGTCGATCCAGCGTACCGGAACGATTTCCAGACCGTTCTTGACGTTCTCCGGAATGTCCTGCAAATCCTTGGCATTTTCTTCCGGGATCAGCACCGTCTTGATGCCGCCACGCAAGGCAGCCAGCAGTTTTTCTTTCAGGCCACCGATTTCCGTGACCTCACCGCGCAAGGTGATTTCGCCCGTCATGGCGACATCGGCACGCACTGGAATGCCGGTCATGGCAGAAACAAAGGCCGTCGTCATGGCGGCTCCAGCGCTCGGCCCATCCTTCGGCGTGGCACCGTCGGGCACATGGATGTGAATATCTCTCTTCTCGAACATCTCATCCTTGATGCCCAGACGGCGCGAACGACTGCGTACCACGGTGCGCGCCGCCTCGACCGATTCCTTCATCACATCGCCCAATGAGCCGGTGCGGGTGATCACGCCTTTGCCCGGCATCATGGCAGCCTCGATCGTCAGCAGATCGCCGCCGACCTCGGTCCAGGCCAGACCCACCACCTGGCCGACCTGATTGAGTTTTTCGGCACGGCCATAGGAGTACTTGCGCACGCCCAGGAAATCATTCAGGTTGTCTGCATCGACCTTGACCTGCGGCACCATCCTCTTGAGTTGCAATCCCTTCACCACCTTGCGACAGATCTTGGACAACTCGCGCTCCAGCGAACGCACGCCCGCCTCACGCGTGTAGTAGCGAACAATGTCACGCACCGCAGTTTCGGCGATGTGCAACTCTTCTTCCTTGACACCGTTGTTCTTCAACTGCTTGGGCAGCAGGAACTTGGTCGCAATATTGACTTTTTCTTCTTCGGTATAGCCCGACAGACGGATCACTTCCATCCGGTCCAGCAGGGCCGGCGGAATGTTCATGGAGTTCGAGGTCGCGACGAACATGACGTCGCTCAGATCAAAGTCAACTTCGACGTAATGGTCACCAAACTTGTGGTTTTGCTCCGGGTCCAGCACCTCAAGCAGGGCGCTTGACGGGTCACCCCGGAAGTCAGTTCCCAGTTTGTCAATTTCATCGAGCAGGAACAGGGGATTACGGGTGCCGATCTTGGACAGGCTTTGCAGTACCTTTCCTGGCATGGCACCAATATAGGTGCGACGATGGCCACGAATCTCGGCTTCGTCGCGCATGCCGCCCAGCGCCATGCGCACATACTTGCGCCCGGTCGCCTTCGCCACCGACTGCCCAAGCGAGGTCTTACCAACGCCAGGCGGTCCGACCAGACACAAAATCGGCGCCTTCACTTTTTCTACGCGCTGCTGGACCGCAAGGTATTCAAGAATGCGGTCCTTGACCTTGTCCAGACCGTAGTGGTCTTCGTTCAGGACTTTTTCCGCGTTACTCAGGTCGTGCTTGATCTTGGTCTTGCCAGCCCAGGGCAGTCCGGTCAGCACATCAATGTAATTGCGCACCACGGTTGCCTCGGCTGACATTGGCGACATCAGTTTGAGCTTCTTGAGTTCGCCCTCGGCCTTCTTCAAGGCTTCCTTGGGCATCTTGGCCGCCTTGATTTTTTTCTCGATCTCGTCAATGTCGGCGCCGTCCTCGCCCTCACCCAACTCCTTCTGAATCGCCTTGACCTGCTCGTTCAGATAAAAGTCGCGTTGGTTCTTCTCCATCTGCCGTTTCACACGGCCACGAATCTTCTTGTCGACGTTCAGAATGTCGACTTCGCGCTCAATCTGTTCGAACAGATTCTCGAGCCTGTCCTTGATGCCAGACAGATCCAGCACAGCCTGCTTGCTCTCGAGTTTCAGCGGCAGATGCGCTGCGATCGTGTCTGCCAAACGTCCCGGGTCATCGATGCTGGAAATGGAGGTGAGAATTTCCGGCGGTATCTTCTTGTTGAGTTTGACGTACTGTTCAAACTGCTGCATCACAGCACGCCGCAAGGCCTCGATTTCGCTGGCTTTGGCGCGCGATTTGGTTTCGGGTTCCAAAACCTCCTGGACCGGCGTGACATTGGCGACAAAGTGCAACTCGCCATCTTCAATCCGGTTCACTCTTGCGCGCTGCTGCCCCTCAACCAGGACTTTGACCGTGCCGTCCGGGAGCTTGAGCATTTGCAGGATGGTGGAGATACAACCGACCTCAAACATATCGGTCACCAGTGGATCATCCTTGGCAGCGGCTTTTTGTGCCACCAGCATGATGCGCCGCTCACTCTCCATGGCAGCTTCCAACGCTTTGATGCTCTTGGGCCGGCCGACAAACAGCGGGATCACCATGTGCGGAAAAACAACCACGTCGCGCAGCGGCAACAGTGGCAGATCGAGGGCATCGGCAGGTAGTGGGGTATGACCGGTCATAAGGGAAACCTTTTCGTTACCTGTTGAATATGGATCAGCTGGGCCGCTTTTCAAGCCACCCGCGTCAAATCAGGCCTTGCGCGCCGCCTCACGGTACACCAACAGCGGCGGCTTGTTCTCTTCAATGGTCGATTCATCGACCACCACCCGGTCAACATTGACAGCGTTAGGCAACTCGTACATGGTGTCGATCAGCGCCTGCTCCAGAATCGAGCGTAATCCGCGCGCTCCGGTCTTGCGCGCCAACGCCTTCTTGGCGATCGCCTGCAGCGCAGACGGGCGTATCTCCAGATCAACGCCCTCCATCGAAAGCAGTTTGCTGTACTGTTTGACCAGCGCATTCTTCGGTTCAGTCAGAATCTGCACCAGCGCCTCTTCGGTCAACTCGGCCAGCGTTGCCACCACGGGCATGCGGCCAACGAGTTCAGGAATCAGGCCAAATTTGATCAGATCTTCCGGTTCGACGTCCTTGAAAACCTGGGTCAGACTGCGCTGCGCCTTGCTCTTGACGGTGGCTGCAAACCCGATGCCCGATGATTGTGTGCGGTTGTCGATGACCTTTTCCAGACCAAAAAAGGCTCCGCCGCAAATGAACAGAATGTTGGTCGTGTCGATCTGGACGAAATCCTGATTCGGGTGTTTGCGTCCGCCTTGCGGCGGCACGCTGGCCATGGTGCCTTCGATGAGCTTGAGCAAGGCCTGCTGTACACCTTCACCCGAAACGTCGCGCGTGATCGAGGGGTTGTCGGATTTGCGCGAAATCTTGTCGATTTCATCAATGTAGACAATGCCGCGCTGCGCCCGCTCGACATCGTAATTGCAGCTCTGCAGCAGTTTGAGAACAATGTTCTCGACGTCCTCACCAACATAACCAGCTTCGGTCAATGTGGTGGCATCGGCCATCACAAACGGCACATCGAGCATGCGCGCCAGCGTCTGGGCCAGCAGGGTCTTGCCAGAACCAGTAGGCCCAATCAGCAATATATTGCTCTTGGCCAGTTCAACATCGTCTTTCTTGGCCTTTTCCTTGTGCCGCAGGCGCTTGTAATGGTTGTAAACAGCCACCGCCAAGGTTCGTTTGGCAGGCTCCTGGCCAATGACGTAATTGTCCAGATTGGCTTTGATCTCGGCTGGCGTTGGCAGTTCCGCAGCGGCATTGCGCGCCGGTGCCGTTCCAGGCAACTCATCACGAATGATTTCATTGCACAGTTCAATGCACTCGTCACAGACAAAGACCGAGGGTCCGGCGATCAGTTTCTTGACCTCATGCTGACTCTTGCCGCAAAAGGAGCAGTAAAGGGTTTTTTCTCCGGAGGAACCTTTTTTTTCAGCCATATGAACTACGCCCGTTTCGAGATGACCTTGTCAATCAGGCCATACTCCTTGCACTCTTCAGCCGACATGTAATAGTCGCGCTCGGTATCGCGCTCAATGCGCTCCAGTGGTTGACCGGTACGCTCTGCCAGGATCTTGTTAAGTTGCTCGCGCGTCTTCAAAATCTCACGCGCCTGAATCTCGATTTCGGTAGCCTGGCCCTGACTGCCACCGGAAGGCTGGTGAATCATGACTTTCGAGTTGGGCAGCGAAAAACGCTTGCCTTTGGCACCAGCGGCCAGCAGGAACGCACCCATGCTGGCAGCCATGCCGGTACACAGCGTTGACACCTCTGGCTTGATGAAATTCATGGTGTCGAAAATCGCCATGCCAGCACTGACGGATCCGCCAGGCGAGTTAATGTAGAAGGAAATATCCTTGTCCGGATTCTCGCTCTCCAAAAAAAGCAGTTGCGCCACGACCAGATTGGCCACGTGGTCATTGACCGGACCCACCAGGAAAATAACGCGCTCCTTGAGCAGGCGCGAGTAAATATCATAGGATCGCTCACCGCGCCCCGATTGCTCAATCACCATGGGCACCATGCCCAAGCCCTGAGTTTCCATCGCAAATCGCTCGTTCATCACATCTCCAGATAGATTCACTACTGTACCGAAAAATGGTAGCGTGACTGTCAGTTTTGCGCCATCAACTCATCAAAAGACATATTTTTGTCGATGACAACAGCCTTGGACAGGACAAATTCCGTCACATTGTTCTCAATCACGATCGCTTCCACCTCAGCCAGGCGGTTGTTGTCGCCGTAATACCAGCGCACGACCTCGGCGGGCTTTTCATAGCTGGCAGCCAATTCCTCAATGTGCGTCTTGATCTGCTCAGGCTTGGCCTGCAGGTTTTGCGAACGCACGAGTTCAGCCACGACCAAGCCCAGACGCACCCGGCGCTCGGCCTGTGGCAGAAAGATGTCTTCGGGCAGTGGTGTCTTGTCGGCATCCTTGATGCCACGCTGCTTCAAATCGGCGCGGGCGCCTTCCATCAAACGGCTCACCTCGGCCTGCACGCTGGCCTTGGGCAGATCGAGTTCGGCTTTCGCCACCAGCGCATCCATCACTGCCTGCTTGTTGCGGGCCAACAGGCGGAATTTGACTTCCCGCTCCAGATTCTTCCGTACGTCAGCACGCAGACCTTCCACTGTTGCATCCGCAATGCCCAGCGATTTGGCCAAGGCATCGTCGATTTCTGGCAGATGAGCCGCTTCCACCTTTTTCAAGGTCACCATGAAATCAGCGTTCTTGCCGGCCACATCCTTGCCGTGGTAATCAGCCGGGAAAGCGAGTTGGAAGGTCTTGCTTTCTCCAGCCTTCATGCCAGCTGTAGCGTCTTCGAACTCCTTGAGCATCTGGCCGTCACCAACGATGAACTGGAAATCGTCGGCCTTGCCGCCAGCGAACTCTTCACCGTCAATCTTGCCCTCAAAGTCCACCGTCACGCGGTCGCCAAGCTGCGCAGCCGCGTCTTGCGCGCGCTGCGCAAAGGTGCGGCGTTGCTTGCGCAGGATGTCCAGCGTCTTGTCAATCGCCGAGTCGGTTACTTCGCTGGCAATCTTCTGCACTTCGGCGCTGCTTAAATCACCAATCTTGACTTCCGGGTAGACCTCAAAGACGGCATCGAACGCCATTTCACCGTCGGGTGAAGTCTCTTTTTCCGTGATTCGGGGCTGTCCTGCAACACGCAGCTTCGCCTCGTTGGCGGCGTTGGCAAAGGCCTCGCCCACCTTGTCGTTCATGACTTCATAGTGAACCGAATAGCCGTAACGTTGGGCAACCACGTTCATCGGCACTTTGCCCGGACGGAAACCGTCCATCTTGACGGTCCGGGCGAGTTTCTTCAAACGGGTCTCAACTTCCGTCTGAACCTGGGCAAGCGGCAGGGACAGGGTCATCTTGCGTTCGAGTTTTTCAAGGGTTTCAACAGTCACGGTCATTTCAAATCTCCTACAAATGGTGCGCGGGGGGGGACTCGAACCCCCACGCTGTCTCCAGCGTCAGGACCTAAACCTGGTGCGTCTACCAATTTCGCCACCCGCGCAAAAAACAAAAGGGGTCGGCCCACCAGACCACCCCCAAGAAATCGGTCAACCGGGCATTTTACCCTGCGCCACTCCCCTCGGGTTGGCGCCGAAACCGGTTCAGCGTACATTGGCGGTATGGGCCACTATGAAAATTTCCCGGTCGCCTCCTGGCTCTGCCCGCCGCGCCTGCGCCCGGCCATCGCAGCCATCTACGCGTTTGCCCGGACCGCTGACGACATCGCCGACGAAGGCGATGCTGCCGCAGCGGAGCGACTGGCCGACTTGAGGGCCTTGCGTCATGACTTGCGTGCTGCCGCCGACGGAACGCATGACAGTGGGCGCTGGGCACCGGTCTTTCAGGCGCTACGGCCCGTGCTGCGCGACTTCTCCCTGCCCATCGCGCCTTTGGAACAACTGCTCGATGCCTTCGAGCAGGATGTGCGCTTCACCGCGGCTGCCAGCCGGTACCAGACCGATGCCCAACTGCTGGACTATTGCACGCGCTCGGCCAACCCGATCGGCCGCCTGCTGTTACACCTCTACGACATCCATGATGCGCACTCGCTGATCCAAAGTGACCAGATCTGCAGCGCACTCCAACTCATCAACTTCTGGCAGGACCTGAGCGTCGACTTGGCGCGCGGGCGCTGGTACCCGAGCGTGCAAGCCATGCAGCAACACCTCGTCAAGGATTCCGACCTGCAGGCGCATCAGCTCTGTGCGCCAGCCTCCAGCCTGATCGCTCACTACGTCGTACAGGCCCGCGAACGGATGCAACAAGGCGCGCCGCTGGCGCTGCGAATTCCGGGTCGCGCCGGCTGGGAGTTGCGTCTGGTGGTGCAAGGTGGCCTGTGCATACTCGACAAGATCGCGGCACTGAACCACGAGAGCTGGCGCGTGCGACCCAGAATCAGCCTGATCGATCTGCCGGTGCTGCTTTGGCGTGCCTGGCGCATGGGCCGGGCGCCTGATTAAACTCACCCTCCAGGGCACACCATGACGCCACAAGAATACGTTCAACAAAAGGCCGCCGCCTCTGGCAGCAGCTTTTACTACGCCTTTCTGTTCCTGCCGGCACCGCGCCGCGCGGCCATTACCGCTTTTTACGCCTTCTGCCGCGAGATCGATGACGTGGTCGACGAGACTGCAGATGCGGGTGTTGCCGGCAGCAAACTGGCGTGGTGGCAGACCGAAGTAGCGCAGGCATTTGCTGGTCGACCGAGCCACCCGGTGCTGCAGGCTCTGATGCCCTTGGCCGCCAACTTCCAAATTGAACAGCGCCATCTGCTGGCCGTGATCGAGGGCTGCCAGATGGACCTGAATCAAACCCGCTACCTTGACTATCCAGGCCTGCAGCGCTATTGCCATCTGGTGGCCGGTGTGGTTGGCGAAGTGGCAGCCAACATTTTCGGCCGGACGCAGGAGCAGACCACACACTACGCCCACAAACTCGGTCTGGCCTTGCAACTCACCAACATCATCCGGGATGTTGGCGAAGATGCGCTGCGCGGTCGCATCTATCTGCCGATGAACGAGTTGCAACAATTTGATGTCAAGGCCCATGAGATTCTCAAGCGCAGTGAGTCCGATCGCTTCATCGAACTGATGAAGTTCCAGACGCGTCGAGCCCATGACCTGTACGACGAGGCTCTGCAACTGCTGCCGCAGGCCGACCGGCGCGCGCAAAAGCCGGGTTTGATGATGGCGTCAATCTACCGCGCCCTGCTCAGGGAAATTGAACATGACCAGTTCCGTGTGCTGCGCCAGCGCACCAGCCTGACCCCTCTGCGCAAGATGTGGCTGGCGTGGAAAGTGCAAGCGCTCGGGCGAGCTTGATGAAAATCGCCATCATTGGCGCAGGCTGGGCTGGCATGGCGGCGGCTGTGGAGGCGACTGCTGCCGGGCATCGGGTCTCGGTCTTTGAGGCCTCGCGCACACTGGGTGGCCGCGCCCGGTCGGTACGCGGCCAGTTGCCCGACGGCTCACCGGTGAGTCTGGACAACGGTCAACACATCCTGATTGGTGCCTATGGCGAAACGCTGCGGCTACTCCGACAAGTCGGTGTGAATGAGGACCAGGCCCTGTTGCGCTTGCCGATGACACTGCGCTTCGCCGACGCCGACGGTGTGCAGTTTCCGCGCTGGCCAGCACCGCTGGACGCACTGGCCGGCATCGTCAGCGCGCGCGGCTGGCGGCTGGCCGACAAGTGGTCCTTGCTGCGCCTGGCCAGCGGCTGGCGACGGCAACATTTTCAATGTGAAGCCGCGCTCAGCGTGGCCCAGCTGTGCCAGCATCTCAGCCCGCGTGTGATGACCGAACTGATAGCGCCGCTGTGCCTGTCGGCGCTCAATACGGCAGTCGAACGCGCCAGCGCGCAGGTGTTCCTGCGCGTGCTGCAGGATGCCTTGCTGGGTGAGACCGGCGGCTCCAATCTGCTGCTGCCGCGAGTGGGTCTGTCCGAACTTTTTCCTGATGCCGCGGCACGCTGGTTGACCCTGCACGGCGCTGAACTACAACTGGGCCAGCGTATCGACATCTTGTCAACCCGGGATCACCAGTGGGACGTTGCCGACAGGCGCTTTGACGCCGTGCTTCTCGCCACCTCCGCAGCAGAATCAGTTCGACTGCTGGAACACAGCGCACCTGGCCTGGCGGCACCGGTCGCCGCAGGCATCGCGCAGTGGACGCAAGTCTGCCGAGGTCTTCACTTTGAAGCCATCAGCACCGTCTATGCATGGGGTGCCGACGCTGTTCTGACGCAACCCATGCTGGCACTACGCGCTGCGACCGCGGACAGCGACCCTGCTCCGGCACAGTTCGTCTTCGATCGTGGTCAACTCGGTTCAGCACGCGGCCTGATGGCCTTTGTTGTAAGTGCCAGCGATCAGGAGCGCAAGACCTTGCAGGCCGAGGTGCTGCAGCAGGCACAAACGCAGTTGGGGCTGAAGCTGCAAGCCGTTCAAACCATCACGGAGCGGCGTGCCACCTTTGCCTGTACGCCAGCGTTGCTGCGACCCGCGCAAGCCATTGCCCCCGGCCTGCTGGCCTGTGGCGACTATGTGGCAGGCCCGTATCCGGCCACGCTGGAAGGCGCCGTGCGCAGCGCCGTTGGTGCCGCCAGGGCAGTGTCACTGGGCGTCTATCATGTCAAAGGTACAAACAAAACATGCAAGGAGTCAAACCCATGAAACGTGCCCTGAAGATCATTGCACTGCTGCTGACTGCGTTGATCGTCGTCGGCGCAGCGGGCGTTTCCTGGTACCTTTACAGCAAACAGCCGCAGCGTTCGGGCACGCTAACGCTGACGCAGTTGAAGGCACCGGTTAGCGTGCGCTACGACGAGCGCGGCGTACCTCACATCCGGGCCGAAAACGAAGCCGACCTGTACCGTGCGCTCGGTTATGTGCAGGCGCAGGACCGTCTGTTTCAAATGGAGATGATGCGCCGCCTGGCGCAGGGTGAACTGGCCGAGGTATTGGGTCCCAAACTGGCCGACGTTGACAAGCTTTTTCGCACGCTGGGGATTCGGCAGCACGCCCGGACTGCCGTTGCCAGGATGGACCTCAAGAGTGCTTCGTCGCAGGCACTGGCAGCTTATCTGGACGGCATCAACCAGTTTCAGGACAGCCACCCGGCACCGATGGAATTTGACCTGCTGAAGATTCCAAAGCGCCCGTTCACGGCGCAGGATACTTTCGCCGTGACCGGCTACCTGGCCTACAGTTTTGCCGCCACCTTTCGTACCGAACCGACACTGACCTATGTGCGCGACAAACTGGGCGCTGGCTATCTGAAAGTCTTTGACCTTGATTCGCACCCGGACGGGGTTGTCGCTTCCGGATTGACGAAGACAATGAATGGCGCAGACTGGCAACAGCTTGAACAGATCGCCCTGCTCAGCCAGGAGGCGCTCGAGATGGCCGGCCTGCCCCGATTCGAGGGCAGCAACGCCTGGGCCATTTCCGGTAGCCGCAGCGCCAGCGGCAAACCGCTGCTGGCCGGTGACCCGCACATCGCCTACTCGGCACCCGCCGTCTGGTACGAGGCGCATTTGTCGGCACCTGGCTTCGAACTCTATGGACACCATCAGGGCCTGGTGCCAAGCGCGCTGCTTGGCCACAACAGCCAGTTTGGCTGGAGCCTGACCATGTTCGAGAACGATGACATCGACCTGATCGCCGAAAAAGTCAACCCCGCCAACGCCAATCAGGTCTGGTACCACGGCCAGTGGGTTGACTTGCAGAGCCGTGAGGAAACCATTCTTGTCAAGGATGCGGCACCGGTCAAGCTGACGCTGCGTCGCTCCCCGCATGGACCCATCATCACCGATGCCTTCCCGACGCTGCTTGGCAAGACGCCGGTCGCCATGTGGTGGGCGTTTCTGGAAACCGAAAA
>JBAXOZ010000082.1:0-10641 GCA_037132975.1 Comamonadaceae bacterium | reverse complement strand
ATCGACCTGCGGCTGCAGGCTGGCGTTGACCGCGCTGCCTTCGTGCGCAGCTTGCAGCGCTCCACGGGCTGGCCCGTCAACGTCACGCTGACGGAGCCGGGTGATGCGTTGGCGCAGGTCAGCAACATGTCGCGCGCCTACCGCGTCAACCTCAGTGTGCTGGCACTGGTGGCGCTCTTTACCGGTTCTTTTCTGGTGTTCTCGGTTCTGTCACTCAGTGTGGCCAAGCGGAGCCAGCAATTCGCCCTGCTTGGGGTGCTGGGTCTGAGTGCGCGCAGTCGGCTCTCGTTGGTACTGTGGGAATCGCTGGCGCTGGGTTTGCTCGGCAGCGCCACCGGCATTGCCCTGGGCACGGCACTGGCCCTGCTGGCGCTGCGCATGCTCGGCGGCGACCTGGGCGGCGGCTACTTTGCTGGTGCTGTGCCGACGCTGCAGTGGGACGGCACCGCTGCCTTGCTCTATGGAGTGCTGGGCGTTGTCGCCGCGCTGGTCGGTGGCTGGTGGCCAGCCCGTCAAGCGCAGCGCCTGGCCCCTGCGCTGGCGCTCAAGGGTCTGGGAACCGACCTGATGGCGCAGCGCAGTCACTGGTTCAGCATCCTCTTGCTCGTCGGCAGCGCCCTGCTGGCGAGCGCCCCGCCCGTCTTTGACCTGCCGCTGGCGGCCTATATTTCGATCGGTTTGTTGTTGCTGGGCGGCATCACGGCCTTACCCTGGCTGGTCGGCCTGCTGCTCGACCAACTGGCGCCGCGCCTGAGCCGCCACGCTCTGCCAGTGTTGGCGCTGGAGCGGGCCCGGCGTGTGCGCGGCAGCGCCGCTGTGGCGGTGAGCGCGGTGGTGGCCTCGCTCAGTCTGGCGGTGGCACTGACCGTGATGGTGGCGAGCTTTCGCGAGTCCATGATCCATTGGCTCGATCAGGTGCTGCCAGCGGACCTGTATCTACGCAGCGCCCGCAATCTGGCGGCTGGCGACACGGTTTACTTCAAGCCCGAGTTTGTGCAGGCCGCCGGCAAACTGCCCGGTGTGCAACGCCTGCAAGCGCAGCGTCTGGTCTTGCTGCTGCTCAGCCCGGAGCGACCGGCCGTGGCGCTGATGGCGCGTGAACTCAGCGACCCCGGTCACGATTTACCCATGGTCGGTGAGCCCTTACCCGTGCCTGATGGCGCCATCGGCATCTATGTCAGCGAAGCCATGCTTGATCTGCACGACGCCCGCATCGGCGCATTGTTTGCGCCGCTGGCAAACGCCTTCAAGGTTCTGGAGCCGGGCCAGGCATCAGCCGCAAAGCCATTTTTCGTCGCCGGGGTCTGGCGCGACTATGCGCATCAGGGCGGCGCCATTGCCATCGACAAAGCAGCGTTCGAGCAAATCAGCGGCGACCGTCGCGCCAACGACCTCGCACTTTGGCTGAGTGAGAAGACGCAGCCCGAAGCGGTGCAGCAAGCCTTGCGCGGCCTGGCCGATTCCTTCGATCCAGGTGCCGGCGCGCTGCTTGAATTTGGTACGACGCGCCAGATTCGCGCCATGTCACTGAGAATTTTCGACCGCAGTTTTGCCGTCACCTACTGGCTGCAGGCGGTGGCGATCGGCATCGGCCTGTTTGGCGTCGCCGCAAGCTTCAGCGCGCAGGTGCTGGCGCGGCGCAAGGAATTTGGTCTACTGGCTCACCTGGGCCTGACACGAAGACAGATCCTGACTGTGGTGGCACTTGAGGGCGCGGCCTGGACCACCTTGGGCGCCATCGCCGGGCTGGCCTTGGGACTGGCAGTGGCACTGGTGCTGGTGCATGTGGTCAATCCGCAGAGCTTTCACTGGACCATGGATCTGCTTGTGCCCTGGAGCCGGCTGCTCGCCCTGTCCCTGGCAGTGGTTGCCGCCGGTACGCTGACCGCCTGGCTGTCCGGCCGGGCGGCGGCGGGCAAAGATGCGGTGCTGGCGGTCAAGGAAGATTGGTAATAGTCGCGCGCTTGCAACACCATTCGGCGGAAACTGGTTCTTCTCGTAAGGATTCTTACTTTTCGCGTATAATCTGCAGCCCCCTTTTATTGCTTTTTGTAACAGAAGGGCACAAACAATGACTTTTCAGGAGAGTCATCATGAAGCTTAGTCGAAAACTCGCTGTATTCGCCCTCGCCCTCGCCACAGCGGGCTTTGCGTTCGCGAAAGACCGTGAAATGACGGTGACCAAAGAGGCATCAACCGGAATTTTCGAAGCCTATGCTGTCGTACATCCACTCCTTGATGGTTCGTTTGACGACTATGTCCGCTTCAGCACGGCGGACCTGAGATTGGTCACAGTGGCACTTTCTGGTTCTCATGGAGTATCTTGGGATAGCATAAGTCTGCATCATGGTACCGAGACTGATACGAGTTTTGCCAGTGGTGATTCAAAAACCACAAGGTCTGGAGTCAAATCCGGTGGCGACGATACTGGTTATTACGAACTCCACTTGGTTGGCAAAGTGAACGATCCAACTTGGTCCGGGAACACAAATACCGACCACGATCTAGGCGAATACCGCGTCGATGTGACCGCTGTGCACGTCACACCCGTTCCTGAACCTGAAACCTTCGCCATGCTGCTGGCAGGTCTTGGCATCGTTGGCTGGGCCAGCCGTCGTCGCGCATCACTGGCCGCTTTGACGGTCTAGATTCCATCGCGCGGCAAGAAAACGGGGCGCCAGCAAGGCGCCCTTTTTCTTGCGATCGATTTTCTGGCAATCTGCGAAGCGCGGCCTAACGCCGCACCGCACGGCCTGCCAACAACTGGCCCGTGGCAAAGCTCAAGCCCAACATCACAATCACAGCGACACCAACCGCTATTTCCTTGCCCTGGTACCAGAGCGCAATGTCCACGTGCAACCAGCGTAACAGGCCCAGCGCGGCGACGCCCAGGCTGATCAAGGCGACCATCAAGCCCATGACCCTTGAGGCGACGCGGGCGCGCTGATCGGCGCGGCGCAGCAGGCGCGCGATCCACAAGCCGTTGAGGCCATCCATCAGCAACATGCCGCAGGTAAAAGCCAAGCCCAGTACCAGCGCGTGCATGATGCCGCCGTGCCGGGTCGCGGTGACAGCAAACAGCGCGGCCTGACTCATGGTGTCAAAAGAAAGTGCAAAAAGAGCGCCGACGGCCGCAATCGCCAGCGGATGCGAAGCCGATTGCAGATGCACCAGCAGTCCGGCTTTGACGCCCACTGGTGCCACCACCGCATCTGGGGCGGCGCTAAAAACGGCGCGCAGATTCAACAAACCCAGCAAGGTCAGAAAGGCGATGGAAATCCAGGTACCGACATCTTCCATCCAGGACGGTACCTGCCAGTGGCTGGCCGCCATGCCGACGCCCAGCGCGATCAGCATGACGATGCTGCCGTGACCCAGTGAGAACAGGGAACCACACCAGCGCGCCCGCTGCGGCGCCTGGCGCAGGTTGTAGCGCGTCAGGCCGTCAATGGTGGCCAGATGGTCGGGATCGAGGCCGTGTTTGGCACCGAACACGAACACCAGACCCAGCAAGGCAATCCAGTCGTTGGGAAGTTCCATGAGCCGTCACCATACAAGATCCGTGCCGCTCGCGCAACAGGACAAGGTGCCAGTCAAACAGGGATCCTCTCTTTATCGCAGTGCATACAAAAGCATGCAGCAATCGGTTAGCTTACCGGTTATTTGCTAATCATTGCAGCCTGCAGCGCAGCGTTGCAGCAGCGATGCGCCATAGGCAAGCCCTTGAATTCAATGCACCTCGCCGCTGCGCACCAGCATGGCGCGCTATTTGCTTTTGTGGTTGCTATCAGACTCTACCGAGGTCTGGCTCCAGGAGACAACATGGGCGAAATGAACGACATTTTCAAGCTGGGCCGCGAGGCCTTGCACGGCATTGAACAGCGTCTTGGCATGTCCCGACGCGACTACCTGCAGTTCTGCGCCACACTGGCGGTCACCATGGGTCTGCCCAAGGGGGCGGATGCTGCCGTCGCCAAGGCGATTGAATCGGCAAAGCGCCCCTCCGTCATCTGGTTGCACTTTCAGGAATGCACTGGCTGCACCGAATCCCTGCTGCGTGCCGAACATCCGACACTGGAAAAATTGATCCTCGAAATCATTTCGCTGGACTACCATGAAACCTTGATGGCCGCCGCCGGGCACCAGGCCGAAGCGGCCCGCAAGGATGCAATGAAGGCCAACAAGGGCAAGTATGTCTTGGTGATCGAGGGTGCGATTCCGGTCAAGGAAAACGGCAATTACTGCAAGATCGGAGGCCACACCGCCATCGACCTGCTCAAGGAATGCGCCGCCGACGCTGCTGCGGTGATTGCGATCGGCTCCTGCGCCTCCTGGGGCGGCATGCCCTCGACTGGACCCAACCCGTCCGGGGCATCGAGCGTGGCCGAAGTGTTGGGCAAACCGGTGGTGACGATTCCGGGTTGCCCACCCAATCCCTACAACTTCCTGGCCACCGTGGTTCACTTCCTGACCTTTGGCAAGTTGCCCGAGGTGGACAAACTGGGTCGCCCCAAGTTTGCCTACTCCAGGCTGGTGCATGAGAACTGCGAACGCCGCGCCCACTTCGATGCCGGCCGCTTCGCGATGGAGTTTGGTGACGCCGGGCACCGCCAGGGGTATTGCCTCTACAAGCTCGGCTGCAAGGGGCCGGAAACCTACGCCAATTGCCCGACGCTCGGCTTTGGCGACGCTGGCGAAAACAACTGGCCGGTCGGCTGCGGCCACCCCTGTATCGGCTGCACCGAAAAAGGCGTTGGATTTGCCAAGCCCATCCATCAACTCGCCACCATGAAGAATGTGGCACCACCGCTTCAATATGCACGCATTGTCGAAGAGCAGGGCAAAGGCGCTTCCTTTGCCTCCGCTGCCGCGCTGGCCGCGCTGGCCGGTGCAGCAGCAGGTGCGGCCGTGATGCTGACGCGCAACCTGGGTCTCTCGCACGCCGCCGCAGAGGCCGAGCGGGCCAAATCCGAAGGCAAACCGCAAGACAAGGCACGGGGCTAAGCATGGACTCCCGCCGCGATTTCCTCAAAGGGGTTCTCGCAAGCAGCGCCGCCCTCACAGCGGCCGCTGTTGCGCCACCCGCCTGCGCCCGGGAGACCCTGAGTGTCCCGACCGGGGCGCTCGGACTCCTGTACGACGCCACCCTGTGCATCGGCTGCAAGGCCTGCGTTGCCGCCTGCAAGGAGGTCAACAACAATCCGCCCGAGTTTTCCACCGAGGATCATCTTTGGGACACGCCGCTGGACACCTCCGGCTACACCTTCAACCTGATCAAGATGTACCGCAACGGCAGCATGGAGACCAAGGACGCGGAAGTGAACGGCTACGCCTTCATGAAGACCTCCTGCATGCATTGTGCAGACCCCTCCTGCGTGTCGGCCTGCCCGGTCTCTGCCATGACCAAGGACGCCGTGACCGGCATTGTTTCCTACGATCCCAGCGCCTGCGTCGGCTGCCGCTACTGCGTCGTTGCCTGCCCGTTTGGCATACCCAAGTATCAGTACGACTCGCCCACCGGCAAGATCGGCAAATGCGAGTTGTGCCGCCACCGCACCAAGGACGGTCACTACTCTGCCTGTGCTGAGGTGTGCCCGACCGGCGCGACGCTGTATGGCAAGACATCCGATCTGCTGCTGGAAGCAAAGCGCCGTATCGCCCTTAAACCCGGCAGCGTGACGCGCTACCCGCGCGGCAAGTTGGGCGGACCCGACCAAAGCTACGAGGGTCCGGTTGGCAAGTACCTGCAGCACGTCTACGGAGAAAAAGAATACGGCGGTACCCAGGTGCTCAAACTCTCCAGCGTGAACTTCGAGAAAGTCGGCCAACCCAACCTGCCGCCGAAATCTTCTGCCGCAACGTCGGAGACGATTCAGCATTCGCTGTACGGCGGCCTGATCATGCCGATCGCGGTGCTCGGCGCCTTGAGTTTCATCGCCAAGAAGAACGTCCACGATGAAGACGATTCAGACGGCAACGGAACAGGGGAGAAATGAGCATGGCACAGCATCAACACGCAAGTCCCGCGCCGGTCGGCGGCAGCCTGATCAACGCCGCCACCCTGGTCTGCGGCGTGCTCATCGCGATCATGGCGGCCATTCTCCTGGTGCGCTTTGTCTTTGGTCTGGGAGCGGTAACCAACGTCAACGACGGCTACTCCTGGGGCATCTGGGTCGTGGTCGATGTCATGATCGGCTCGGCACTGGCCTGCGGCGGCTTCTCGGTCGCCCTGCTGGTCTACATTTTCAACAAAGGCGAGTACCACCCACTGATCCGTCCGGCCCTGTTGGCCAGCCTGTTTGGCTACACCCTGGCCGGCGGCGGCATCTTCTTTGACCTCGGTCGCTGGTGGAACTTCTGGCACATCTTCTGGCCTGGCTACGTGAACGCCAATTCGGTCATGTTCGAGGTAGCAGCCTGCGTGACGGCCTACATCATGGTGATGTGGATTGAGTTTTCACCGGTCTTCCTGGAGAAACTCGGCCTTCACGATGCCAAGAAGAAACTGACCAAAGCGCTGTTTTTCTTTATCGCGCTCGGCATGGTGCTGCCGATGATGCACCAGGCCTCGCTCGGCACCATGCTGGTGGTGATGGGCGGTCAGGTCAACCCGCTGTGGCAAACCCCGATGGTGCCGCTGATCTACCTGCTGACGGCGATCGTCATCGGCTATGGCGTGGTGCTGTTCGAGTCCTGCGTTGCGGCATCAGCCTATCGCCGCAAGATCGAGATGCATCTGCTCAACCCGATGTCTAAAGTCATGCTCGGTGTGTTGGCGGTCTATCTGCTGGTGCGCTTGGCCGACCTGCTGGCGCGCGGCGCACTCGGCGAGGCCTTCAAACCAAATTTGCAGGCGGTCGCCTTCTGGCTCGAGAACCTCTGCTTTGTGGCGCCCTTCTTCCTGATTGGCAATGTCGAGTCTCGCCGCAATCCGGCACGGCTGTTCCTGGCCGGCATCGCCATCATGCTCGGCGGCATCCTGCTGCGCCTGAACGGCTTCCTGATCGGCTACGGACATCACACCGGGTCCGGCTGGACCTATTTCCCCTCATTCACCGAAGTCATGGTGACCACTGGCATGTTCAGCGTCGAGGTCCTCGGTTACATCATCATCACGCGTCGCTTCCCGGTACTGCCACGGGAAAACGCGCAGGTGGCCTCTTGATCACACAATAATCCTGGAGACTCCAAATGTCCAAACGCATAACGATTGATCCGATCACCCGCATCGAAGGCCACCTGCGGATCGATGTCGACATCGATGGCGGCAAGGTGCAAAAAGCCTGGTCCTCCGGCCAGATGTGGCGTGGCGTCGAACTGATTCTGCTAGGACGCGATCCGCGCGACGCCTGGGCCATCACGCAACGCATCTGCGGCGTCTGCACCACCGTGCACGCCATCACCTCGGTGCGCGCGGTCGAGAACGCGCTCAAGATGGAAATTCCGCTCAACGCGCAGTTCATCCGCAACCTGATCATCACGGCGCACTCGGTGCACGACGCGATTGTTCATTTTTACCACCTGTCGGCGCTCGACTGGGTTGATGTCGTATCAGCGCTGAAAGCCGACCCAGACAAGACTTCCATACTGGGCGAGAGCCTCTCCAGCTGGCATCTCAACAGCAAACACGAAATGCGACGCGTGCACGAGCGGCTCAAGCATTTCGTCAACGGCGGCCAGCTCGGCATCTTCACCAACGGCTACTGGGGCCATCCAGCCATGAAGCTGTCGCCCGAAGTGAATCTGCTGGCAGTGGCGCACTACCTGCAGGCACTTGAGGTGCAGCGCAAGGCCAACAAGATCGTCTCGATTCTGGGCTCCAAGACACCGCATATCCAGAACGTCGCGGTCGGTGGTGTCGCCAATCCTTTGGCCACCGATTCACAGGCAGTCCTCACAGTGGAGCGCCTGATGGCGATCAAGGGCTGGATCGACGAACTGGCCGATTTTGTCAAGAACGTCTACCTGATCGACGTCGCAGCAGTCGGCGCCTTCTACCCCGAATGGACGACGATCGGCAAGGGCGTCACCAACTACCTGTCGGTGCCCGACATTCCGCTCGATACCAAGGGAACACAGTTCGCTTACCCGGGCGGCTTCATCGAGGGCGGGGACCTGGCAACGCGCAAACCGATCACTTCCTTCAACGACGAATACTGGATGAAGGGCGTGCAGGAAGCGGTCAAGCATTCCTGGTACAAGGACAACTCGGCCGGACCCTTGCATCCCTACAAGGGCGAGACCGTGCCGAGCTATTCCGATTTCAAGGACGATGGCAAGTATTCATGGCTCAAGTCGCCAACCTTCTACGGCAAGCCGGCGCAGGTCGGTCCGCTGGCGCGGGTCTTGAACGGTCTGGCCGCAGGACATGCCCCAACCACCAAGTACGCAACGGCTGCACTGGATACCGTTTCCGCGCTGGCCAAGACGAAGATCGGCTTGGGTGCCATGCACTCAACCATTGGGCGTCACGCGGCACGTGCCATCACCTGCTGTGTCAACGTCGACATCCTGGCCGACCAGTGGACCGCCCTGCTCACGAACATGGGCAAGGGCGACCTGACCACCTTCAACAAACCGGTCTTCCCGAAAGGTGAAGTCATGGGTGTGGGCATCCACGAGGCGCCGCGCGGTGCCCTGTCGCACTGGGTCGTCATCGACAACGGCAAGATCAAGAACTACCAGTGCGTGGTGCCTTCCACCTGGAACGCCTGCCCCAGAAACGAGAAGGACGAAGCGGGCCCCTACGAAGCGTCGCTCGCAGGCACGCCGATTGCCGATCCGGAAAAGCCGTTGGAAGTGCTGCGCACCATTCACTCCTTCGACCCCTGCATCGCCTGCGCCATCCACCTGACCGACAAGGACAGTGGTACGGCCATCTCGATCAAGGCAGTTTAAGCTCGGGTTACCATCAAAGGGTCGGCAAGCTTGCCGGCCCTTTTTATTTATTGGGCTTTGGTCTATGCGTGCAGTTGTTCTGGGTATCGGCAACACCATCCTCACCGACGAGGCAGCCGGTGTGCGCGCCGTTGAACTGCTGGAGCAGCGCTACCGTGTGCCGGACAACGTGCTGGTGATTGATGGTGGCACCTCTGGCATGGAGATGATCGAAGACCTGTCGGACCTCGATTTCCTGATCGTCATCGATGTCGTCAAGACCGGCGCAGCGCCAGGGACCGTCGTGAAGATTGCTGGCCAGGAGATTCCGGTTTTTTTCCGGCGCAAGCTCTCGCCGCACCAGATCGGCCTGCCCGACGTGCTGGCCAGCCTCGAATTGCTCGATGCCATGCCGAAAGAAATCATCGTCCTCGGGGTCGAGCCGATCTCGCTCGAACTCGGCATGGAGATGACAGCCACCATCGCTGTCAAAGTTCCGGAACTGGTCGACATGGCTGTTGCCGAGCTATTGGCGCGCGGTTATGCCTTGCAGGCACTGACAAGCAAGGTCGCTTGAGATGTGCCTGGCTGCACCCTCGCTGGTGATTGAAGTTCGCGACGGTATGGCATTGACCGAGTGCTTTGGCCAGCGGCGCGAGGTCAGTCTGCTGCTGATCGACGAAGTCGTCGCCCCCGGCGACTATGTGCTGATCCAGGCCGGCGGCTTTGCCTTTGAACGGATCGAACCCGAGCGCGCGCTGGAGGCGCTGGCACTGATGACACAACTGATGACCGAGGGCGCTGACGCCCGCAGCTGGGGCGAGGCAAAACCATGAGTTTTCGCATTCACAGCCAGAGTCCCACGGACCTGGTGGAAGAAGCCTTCTTTCGCATCCAGCGTGAGCAAATGGCCGATGTTCCCATTCTCAATCCGGCGCTTGTGGTGGAGGCGATCGACTTCCAGCGCTGGCAGGGCCATTGGCTGGGCATTGTCATTACGCCCTGGTGCATGAGCATCCTGCTGTTGCCCGGCAGCCAGGAGAACTGGGTTTCCGCCGGGCAAAACAAGCGCCGCTTCGTCAAATTTCCGGCTGGCGACTTCGCCTTTCTTGGTGGCGTCGAGCCTGAACTCGGTGAATACCAGAGCTGTTCACTTTTTTCTCCAATGGACAAATTCCCGACCCAGCGTGAAGCGACCCAGACAGCGCGCGCATCGTTGATCGGTTTGCTGAGCGCACCGGTCACCGAGCCAGCATCCGGCAAAGAAAAGCAGAACGAGAAACCGTCCCTGTCGCGCCGGCGTTTCTTTGCCATGCGCTAGGCTTGGCGTCGGTACCAGCTGATTAATGGAGGGTTAAGCATGTCGACGATTTCCGACTTCAATACTGCGGCTCAGGCCGGCATCGATCGTGAGCACGAGGTTCAACTGAGCCTGCTGCGCACGCTGTGCCAGGCGATATGCGAACAGCGCAGCACCAGTGAAGTGGCACAACTTCTGGAGCAGTTCAGCGCCTATTGCGAAGCCCATTTCGTTTCCGAAGAATTGATCATGCGGCAGCACAGTTTTGAAGAGTACGAGGATCACGCCGAGGATCACTGCCACATGATGGACCTGCTCAGAGTGATCGCCACCGACTGCGAAGCCGCAGGCACGGCCGGGCTGAAGGCCAGCACCGACGAAGCCCTGGCCTTCATCGAAAATCACATCGGCACACGTGACAAGCGCTTCGCTGATTTTCTGCAACGCTCTGAATAGCCCAAATG
>JBAXOZ010000081.1:0-10999 GCA_037132975.1 Comamonadaceae bacterium | reverse complement strand
GTAAGCCTATTTGCTGTCACACATCAAGGCCCCGCTCAGGGAGGAAAAGCGGGAGGCAGCAAGCCGCCTAGACAAGAATCTACCAAACTTTTCTGCTTGTGACAAGAAAAATCTATGAAAAATGCAAATATTTACGAATAAATGATGATCAAGATCATCCAAACCACCTGCTTTTGACGAATCAAGGTCGAAAACGATCATGCAGCGGCTCCGATGGACCTTGCTCCGCCCAGCAGAAATCAGGCACAATTTGCCTCATGACACCCCAAGCACCCTTCCCCCTTGCACGCCCGCGGCGTTTGCGCCACGACGTGTTCACGCGCAATCTGGTCCGTGAAAACGCGCTGACCGCCAGCGACCTGATTTACCCCGTCTTTGTGACGGACGGCAAAGGGCAGCGCGAGGCCGTGCTGTCCATGCCTGGCGTAGAGCGTCTGAGCCTGGATCTGCTGCTCCCGATTGCCGAGGATTGTGTCAAATTGGGGATTCCGGTGATGGCCCTGTTCCCGGTCATTGATCCAGCCCTGAAGACGCCCGACGGGCGCGAGGCGCTCAATCCGGACGGTCTGGTACCCCGCGTTGTGCGGGCGCTGAAGAAGGAGTTCCCCGATCTCGGCGTGATGACTGACGTGGCGCTGGACCCCTTCACCAGCCACGGGCAGGATGGCCTGCCGGATCCGAACCCGGCGGCAGACGGCTACATCATGAACGATGAAACGGTTGCCGTCCTGGTCAAGCAGGCGCTGACGCAAGCCGGCGCTGGCGTCGACATTGTGGCGCCCAGCGACATGATGGACGGCCGCATCGGCGCCATTCGCCAGGCGCTGGAAGCCAACCACTTCATTCACACCCGCATCATGGCCTACAGCGCCAAATATGCCAGCGCCTTTTACGGACCGTTTCGCGATGCCGTTGGCTCGGCGGCCAATCTGGGCAAGAGCAACAAGAAGGTCTATCAGATGGATCCGGGCAACTCGGACGAAGCGCTGCGTGAAGTGGCGCTCGACATCGCCGAAGGCGCCGACATGGTGATGGTCAAGCCCGGCATGCCCTATCTGGACATCGTGCGCCGCGTCAAGGACGAGTTCAGGGTTCCCACCTTTGCCTACCAGGTCAGCGGCGAATACGCAATGCTCAAGGCGGCAGCGCAAAACGGCTGGCTCGATCACGACGCGGTCATGCTGGAAAGCCTGCTGGCGTTCAAACGCGCTGGCGCCGACGGCATACTGACCTACTTTGCGCGGGACGCCGCCCGACTGTTGCAACGATAGTCCTTCGGTGCGAATATTCAGCCTCGACAAGCTTGGCGTCACCGAAACCGACAGTTTGACTTCGGTGCTCGAGCGCGGCTTGCCCGAGCACGGCTACCTCTGGATTGCCTGCACCCGAACCGAATTCGAGCAGACGCAGGCGCAGCTCCAGGCCGGCTTGCAGTCCTTGTGCAACATGCAACTCGTCGATTTGCACATTTCGGACCTGCTGAATCAGCAACTGCCTTCGCACTACGACTACACCTCGCAATACGACATTCTGGTGTTTCGCCGCCTGGCGGCCAGTGGCAAAGAGCGTGACTTGGTTCAGGGTGATCTGCCAGCCAGCCATTTGCCCTCGCGTGGCGGTCCGCCCATCCTGCGCCGTATCGATACCAGCCCGGTCGGCTTTGCGGTGTTCGATCAGATTTTGCTGACCGTTCACCCGAGCGACTGCAGCATCCGCGACGCCTACGCCGCCAAACTGCTGAACTCGGCCTCCGCCGTAACAAGAGGAGCCGGAACCTACTTACCCAGCGGACCGGCCGACATGATGCTGCGCATCGTGAATCAGATGGTCGATGGCTATCTGGAACTGCGACGCGAACTCAGCCACCAGCTTGATCACTGGCAGACAGAGTTGCTCGATCCCAAGACGCGTTTCAACAACTGGGCATCGCTGTTGCAGGCCCGGTTGTCGCTGCACTACCTGGACGAGATCTGCGAGGATCAGCGCTCCGCCGTGCAGGACTGGATCGAGTCCCTCAAGACCTGGCCCGACGCCACTTCGCCTGCGGCTCAGCGCGAGCGCGACCTGCTGCAGGTACGCAGCCGCGACGTGCTGGAACACATTGAGCGCGTGGTGCACCACGTGCGTCGTCTGGAGCAGAGTACGGAAGCGGCGGTCCAGATGCATTTCAACGCCCAGAGCCATCGCACCAGCGAGATCATGCGCACCCTGACGGTGCTGACCGCCGTCTTTCTGCCGCTCAATCTGATCGCCGGGATTTTTGGAATGAACTTCGAGTTCATCCCCTTTCTGCACCAGTCCAATGGCTTCTGGTTTGCCATGGGCGCGATGCTGCTTATCGCACTTGCTCTGGTGCTCTTCTTCACCCGTAAGCGCTACCTGGAACGCTCTGCCCGCTAAGGCAGTGCCTCAGCTACTTCAATCCAAAAAGAGACGCTCCGTTCTTCCAGGCAATGCCGTGGGCCACCTCGGCCGGCAACTCACCCAGCCAGCGGCGATAACCCTGCATCAGTTCGTCGTAGTACAGCCAGCGCTGATTGACCCAGGTATCGGAGCCAATCATGAAGCGATCCGGATACTTCAGCAGCAAAGCACGCCAAGGGGGACACAGCTTCTCGGCGCCGCTTGCGTCGGCGCAGGTCAGCCCCGGACGGTAGGACAACTCCCCCAGCAGCAACGGGTACCTGGCAAACAGTTCGTCAACGCGGGCCGGGTCCGCACCACCGATCCCGGTGTGAGCCCAGATCAGACGCACTTTCTGACCTTTGCTGGCGGTATTGCCCATCAGCAGTTCAACCGCCACGTCGTCCACGTGGGCCAGCACGAACAGCCCCTTCTCTTCGGCCAGTTGCATCAGCCTGCGCGCCACCGGTCCCATGGCATTGGCGCTTTCATACAGATGGAATTCACCCAGGCCCCGGTAAGGGCCGGCCGGAGTGCCCCTGGCCAGCTCGGTCTGCACCATGTCAAAAATGGTGGGGTCCTGAAACCAATTGCTGTAGTCGGCGCGGTTGCGGTACAGGCGAATGAACGGTACTACGGTGACACCCGCCTTGCGCGTTTCAAGCTGCGCCGCGGCCAATGTTCGGGTGCCATCATTGGGCCTGGAATTGGCAATCACTGCCTTGACACCATTGCGCTGCATACGGGCCAGCACATCGCTCAGCGGGTGCGGTCCAGTCTGACCGTTCCAGGCTTCCTCGTTGTAATGCAGGTGCGCATCGAAGATCGGACCCGTGTAATCGGCAGCCTGGGCGAGGACGCTTGTGACAGCCAGAACAAGGGCCGCCACCAGATTCAGAGGTCTGCGCATTTTCACGCTGGCATTCCGTCGCGCTGGAGTTTGCGCTCCAGGAATTCAAGCCGGTCCTGGCCCCAGAAAATTTCGCCGTTTAAACAGTAGCTGGGCGCGCCAAACACACCCGCCGCAATCGCCGCCTCTGTGTTGGCATCGAACTGATGCTGCACCGACGGGTCGCGTGACTGCAGCAGGCGCTCTGCCGGCAAGCGGCATTCCTGCAACAGTTCGGTCAGCGTCTGGGCGTCGGCAATATTTCGCTGCTGCACCCAGACTGCGCTGTACACCGCGGCGCTCAGGCGCATCGCCGCCGCAGACCCATCCTGCATGTCAACTGCGATGATCAGGCGCGCCGCGTCGTCCGCTGCCACCGGAAAATAGCGTGGCTCAAGATTCATTGGCAGTTTCAGCCAATCTCGAAAGCGAGCCAGTTCGATCAACCGATAAGCCTGGCGTTCGGGTGCGCGCTTGGGCAGCGGCAAGCCACCCGTGGCCGCGAAGATCCTGCCAAAGTCTGCCGGCAACACACGAACCCTGGCTTGCGCTGCGCCAGCCATAGCCGCAAAGCGCGCATGACCAAGGTAGGCCCAGGGGCTTTGCGGTGCGAAGTAGTAGTCGATTGTGTTGTTCATTGGTGATCCTTCCGGTTGGTCTCCGGGACAAATCTTATACTTGACTGGCAACCTGCGCAGCAGATACTTGCAAGTGCGCCCGAAGACCATCGACCGTATTCTCAGCACCATCATGGAAGCCCCGCAAGATGCCACAACCGGCTGACTTTCTGATCATTGGCGGCGGCATCGCCGGCGCATCCCTCGCCTATTGGCTGGCGCCGCATGGCCGTGTGATTCTGCTGGAGCGCGAGTCGCAACCCGGCTACCACTCAACCGGCCGCTCGGCAGCGATGTTCATGGAAAGTTATGGCACACCCCAAGTCTGCGCACTGACCCGTGCCAGCCGCGCTTTTTTTGAAGCCCCGCCCGCCGGCTTCGGCGCGAACCCG
This sequence comes from Comamonadaceae bacterium, assembly GCA_037132975.1. Lineage (GTDB taxonomy): Bacteria > Pseudomonadota > Gammaproteobacteria > Burkholderiales > Burkholderiaceae_C > Rhodoferax. The sequence goes on along the minus strand of JBAXOZ010000081.1, from coordinate 6,698 downwards.
GTGCTGTCACAACGCGGCGCCATGATGGTCGCCACGCGGGGACAAGACGCATTGCTGGCCGACTACTGGGAAGGCGCACGAGCACTTTCGCCCAACGCCAGACTGCTCGATGCCAGCGCCGCCTGTGCGCTCGTACCCGCGCTTCGCCCGGAATGCGTTCTGGGCGCCGTCCACGAGCCCGATGCGCTGGCGATGGACGTGGACACACTGCACCAGGGTTACTTGCGTGGAACGCGCCGCGCTGGCGGCACCATTGTGTGCAGCGCCGAGGTGACGGCGCTTCATCGACAGTCGGAGTACTGGCAGGTGCAGGCTGGTGGCGTCGAGTACGCGGCGCCCGTCGTGCTGAATGCTGCGGGCGCCTGGGCTGATGTGGTCGCCGCAATGGCCGGTGCAAGCAGCATCGGCCTGCAACCACGCCGGCGTTCCGCCTTCATTTTTGCGCCGCCCCAAGGCATGACCAGCACCGACTGGCCCCTGACCATAGGCATCGCCGAAGACTGGTACTTCAAGCCCGATGCCGGCATGCTGCTGGGCTCGCCTGCCAACGCCGACCTGGTGGTGCCGCAGGATGTGCAGCCCGAGGAACTCGACATCGCGTTGGCCATCGACCGCATTGAATCCATGACCAGCCTCTCCATCCGCCGCCCGAGCCGCACCTGGGCTGGCCTGCGCTCGTTCGTTGCGGACGGTGATCTGGTCGGCGGCTTTGACCCAGTCGCCCCCGGCTTCTTCTGGGTCGCTGCGCAAGGCGGCTACGGCATCCAGACCTCCGCCGCCATGGGCGAGGCCTGCGCCGCGCTGGCGCGAGGTCTTCCGCTGCCCGAACGCATCGCCGCCTTCGGGCTGAGTGCAGAAATGCTCAGTCCGGCGCGCCTTCTCAATTCTCTGCAGCCTTGGGCTGCCACCCGACGAAAGCGGGGTAGTGACGTCGGACCACGGATCCGTTGACATCCCATGCCAGGCACTGGCCCACGAAGTGCGGTGGCGAGCCGTCGATCGCGTCAGGAAGCGGTCCTTCGGGCAGTGTCTGGAAGGCGATCGTGGCCATGTTGAAAAGAAGTTCGCGCAGGTGGGTGCAACCCCGTGCGCCCCCAAGGTTTGTCTGGATGGCATGACGCCAGCCTGGCCCCATGGTGCAGCCAATCATCTTCTGCATGGGAGCCTGAGCGATCGGGCATTCCGGGTGCGGCACGTCATCCATCGCCACTGCAATCTCGCGCACCACAAATCCGTCGTCGATCGTTACCCGTATCGAAAGCCTGTGAATCGGCTCTCCGGGCAGCCAGGTCCCTTCGCCAGGGATGTCCATCGCATGTGTCTTGGTGTCGCACATCTCGGCCTCAATATCCCACAACCGGTCTTCTCTCTGAAAACCGCGGTAAACGACGTCTCGCGTATGCGCATGGGTTCGGGGTTCAGGTGTTGGCAGTGGCAAATCGGGGCCTCTTGTGAATGGCAATGGATACTTGCCGAGTGTAGAGTGCCTTGTTGGCAGTCCGCTACGTCAAGGAAAATGAATACGCCAACTGTGTGACCGTTTTTGCTTTCCCGGCAACTGCACAGCAGACCGATTTGGATAGGGCCCAATCACCAGGAGTCGCTATGATTTGACCCAATGCCCCGCCCTATTGAACGATTCCGAGCAATTGATACAAGCCACCATGAGTTTCGCTAGCGAATACCTCGCCCAACTGGCAGCTTTTTCTGAGCAGTGTCCCTTGCCACGTGTGCGTGCTTTGCACTTGCCGCCGGTTCAGCCGGTCCAGGGCCACGCGGGCGAATTCTGCGCAGCAGAGTTGATGGATGGCTCGCTCGGCCTGTCCTACGTTCGTCTGGGTGACACGCTGGCACAGTTGCGCCAAGGCTCGGCTGCCTTGCTGCCTGCAGGAGCCGATGCGCTTGAAGTGGCACAGCGCTTCGTCGGCGACAAGGGGCCTGGCAGGGCTGTCGGTTTGGCCACGGCGAATGCGATCTCACGCTGCCTCTATGACCGTGCCGGATTTCGCCCCTGCGACAGCAGCGATTCGATTGGACAGATGAATGCGCAAGCGGGAGAGTCCATCGGCATGATCGGATTGTTCAGGCCTCTGTTGGGACGCGTCCTGAAGAGCGGAGCCCGGCTGACGGTTGTCGAGTTGAGGGCCGACCTCGTGGGCGAGCATGAGGGCTACCGTGTCACGATGGATGCGAGCGAACTCGCGGCTTGCAGCAAGGTCATTTCGACGAGCACGCTGCTGCTGAACGACACACTGGACGACATGCTGGCCCAGTGCCGCAACGCCCGCTGGTTCGCCATGATCGGACCCAGTGCCGGCTGTCTGCCCGATGCGCTCTTCGCCCGTGGTGTAACACTCCTCGGCGGAAGCTGGATAAAGGACGGGCCGGGCTTTGTGGCGGCGCTGACGAGTGGCGCGCCGCACAGTGAATTCAGCAGCAAGTGCGCTCTGACCGCAGACGCTTATCCGGGCTGGCGTGAACTGATCCACAGAGCGCTCGACAACCAAGGAACATGAACGTGCATTGGGACGAACACCAGGAGCCGCTGGGCACCGCGTTGACGCTGATTCATTCCAGACAAAGTACGACGTCGAGGTTTCTCGGCGACCCCGGACCGGACCGCGCCCAGGTCGAAACCATTCTGGATGCCGCCGGCGCAGCGCCCGACCATCGACGCCTGACGCCCTGGCGCCTGGTGATCATCCCCACAGAGAAGCGCCATCTGCTGGCACAAGCCTTCGCCGATGCGCTGAGCGAGCGTGACCCAGAGGCCACCGAGGCACAACGAAAAGAAGCCAGTGAAAAGGCTTACCGAGGCCCCTTCCTGGTGGCGGCTATCGCGCGCCTGAGCCCTGAGTTGGGTAGCGTGCCGGCACAGGAGCGCCTGTTGTCTGCCGGATGTGCCTTGCAGAACATGCTGCTGACCGCCCATGCCATGGGTTTTGGCTCCGGCTTGCTGACGGGAAAGTCTATCTATTCGGAGCGGCTCAGGCAGTTCTTCCAACTCGACAGTACAGAGCAATTGCTGTGCTTTATGGCAGTGGGTACGGTGCTCAGGAGCAAGCCAGTGACATCAAGGCCGCCCAGGAACGACTACACGACGACGCTTTGACACCCGTCCCCGGGCGATTCCTGGCGCTTACCCCTTGACCGCCCCCGCCGTCAGCCCGGTGATGATTTGCCGCGCAGCAAGGAAGGTAAAGATCAGCGGCGGTATCGCAATCAGGCTGCCCAGCGCCATGATCTTGCCCCAGTCCACCCCAATGTCCGTGATGTAGAGCGAGGCCGCCACCGGCAGTGTGCGCGTGGCGCGGTCGGTCAGCACGAGCGCCAGGATGAACTCGTTCCAGGCGATGCGAAAGGTGAAGATGGACGCTGCAGCAATGCCCGGTTTGATCAGCGGCAGCACCACTTTGTAGAACACCTTGATCGGGCCACAGCCGTCGATGGCTGCCGCTTCTTCCAGTTCTTTGGGCACCTGCAGGATGAAGCCGTAAAGCAGCCAGATCGCAAACGGCAGATTGACCGCCACGTAGAGCAGGATCAGGCCCCACAGCGAGTTGATCAAACCAGCTTGATTCCAGATCATGAACACCGGCACCGCCAGCACCGCCAGCGGCACGGTACGCAGCAGCAGCGTGACGTAGGCCATGCTCTTGCGCCCAGGAAAGCGAAAGCGCGCCAGTCCGTAAGCCGCCATGCAGCCCAGCACCAGTGTGATGACGGTAGAGACAACGCCCACCATCAGGCTGTTGCCCAGGTAGCGTTTGAAGCTGTCTTCGCCCAGCACATCGCGGTAGTTTTCCAGCGTGGGCGCAAAAATGAAGTTGATGCCGGTATTGAAAATCTGCGTCTGCAGTTTCAGCGACGTGGCAAACATCAGGATGATAGGTGCGACACACACCACGGCCAGCAAAATCAGCGTGCCGTAATGCGCCACCACGAGCGCTGGATGCCGCTTCACACTCATTGCCGCTCCTCGTCCTTGAGCGGGTTCGACAGACGCAGCGCAAACCAGGACAGGCCAGCAACGACGATGAGCAGCAGCACCGAAATAGCCGCCGCGCCGCCCAGACGTTGCCCCACGAAAGCGGTCTTGTAAATGTGCAGCGACAGAATCTCGGTGCTGTCGCCGGGACCGCCAAAAGTCAGGATGTAGATCACCTCCAGCACGCGGAAGGCATCGATCAGGCGCATCAGCAGGGTGATGGCGATCACGTTCATCACCATCGGCAGCTTGACCCGGAACGTGGTCTGCCACCAGTTGGCGCCATCGACCCGCGCGGCTTCCAGCACGGCACCGTCGACATTGGCCAGCGCCGCAATCATCATGATGAAAACGAAGGGGGTCCACTGCCAGATGTCGGCAATGATGATGGCCATGAAGGCCGTGTTCTCCTGCGCCAGCCAGCCCACTGGCGCGTGCCCGAATACCGCCAGGATGGCGTTGATCAGGCCGAACTGCGCATCAAACAGATAGCGCCAGGTCAGGCCCACCGCGATCGGCGCAATCATCATCGGCAGAATGAACAGCGTGCGAAAGAAAGCCATGGCGCGCACCTGGCCTTCCAGCGCCAGTGCCAGCGCAATGCCCAGCACCATCTCGGCACTCACACAGACAAAGGCGAACAGCAGCGTGGTACGCAAGGAACGCCACACCGACGGATCCTGAAAAGCGCGGCTGAAGGCGTCCAGCCCCACCCATTTGGCTTCACCCCAGGGCGTTCCCATGCTCCAGTCATAAAACCCGAGCTGCAAGGCAGACAGTAGCGGGTACAGACAGGCCGCAGCCATCACGGCCACGGCCGGGCCCAGATAGACCCAGGGAACCCACGCCGGGGTGCGCACCGGTCAGGCCTTCAGGTAGCCGCCACGTTTCATGATGTCGGTGACCTTGGGCACGATGCCGTCCAACGCTTCCTGTGCCTTCTTCTTGCCGGTCAGCGCTTCAGAGACCGCAACACCCAATGCCTGGATGTTGATCTCGTCCCACTCGGCAATGATCGGGCGCCAGTCGGGATCCGAATACTCGAGTTGCTGACGCAGCGTGATGTACTCCGGGTACTGGCGCACCATGTCCTGATCCATCATGGTCGAGTTGCGGCTGGGCACGCCACCGATGCGGCAGACCGCCTTGTCCTGCTCCTTGGAGGTGAGCCACTGCATCAAGAGGAAAGCGGCATCGGCATTCTTCGCGTTCTTCGGAATCGCCAGACCCAGACCGCCCGATTGCGAGGAATGACGCACGCCCTTGGGATGCACCACGTAGCTCACCTGGCCGCCGATCTTGGAGATCGACGGATTGTTGACCTGACCGAAAATCAGTGACGAATCCAGGTACATCGCCGCCTGCCCTTGCAGGAAGGAAGTGATCATTTCGCCCTGTCCGTAGCCCGGAATGCCGACCGGCCCGGTGTCCGAAACCAGTTTCAGGAAGTTGAGCGCCTTGACGCCGACCTCGTTATTGAAAATCGGCTTCCACTTGTCGTCAAACACCTTGCCGCCCAGCGGATTCAGGTGCAGCAACCAGGCGTGCACACACTGGTGTCCGGCCTGTCCGCGCGAGGTCAGGGCGCCGATGCCGGCTTTGTCTTTGAGTATCGGCAGCAGCTTTTCGAATTCGGCGTAGTTGTCAGGTGCCTTCAGGTTGTGCTTGGCAAAGATGTCACGGCGATACGCCAGCACCGAGGTCTCGGCGCCATAGGGCATGCCGTAGAGCTTGGCACCAGGGCCTGCCAGGTAACCCTTGGGGCCACCGACCAGACCCATGTTCTCGACGTAGCGTGGCACCACATCCTTGAAGTCGTAGTTGGGGTCCGCTAGCGCCGTGTTCTTGAAGAAGGGTTCGAGTTCGCGGATCAGGTTTTTCTTGACGTACTCACCCTTCCACATCACCACGTAGCAGATCAGGTCGTAGTCACCGGAAGGCTTGGCCATTTCCAGCAACTGCTTGTCTTTCATGCGCGCCATGGCCAGCTTGTCAACCTCGACCTTGATGCCAGTCTGCTTGGTGAATTCGGGCAGCAGCTTCACCATGGCGTCATAGTGCGGGTGTGCCGGGATGCTCAGCACCACGGTCTGGCCCTTGTACTTGGCAAAGCGATCCTGTGCGTAGCCAAACAGTGGCAAGCCGGCACCGAGCAGGCCCAGCGCGCCGCCGCCTGCGGTTTGAATCAGTGTTCTTCTCTTCATCATCATCTCCTAGAGGTTGTCAAAAATCAAACGTGGACTCTCAGTCCGGTGCTCTTGTCGAAGGTGTGCAACTCGCTTGCATCAAATTCGAGCGCCACGGTCTGGTGCAGCAAATCAATCCGGTGCCCACCGACCACGGCCGTAACTCGGTCTTCGCTGCCGCCCGCCAACTTGCCTACCAGCACAGATTCGGTTCCCAGGTACTCCACCACATCGACCTGGAGTTGCAACAGGCCCGGTCCTGAGGCCAGACGCAAGGCCTGCGGTCGCACACCCGCCACCAGTTGCGCTGGCCAGGGTCCGGCCAGCGGCAAGGGAATGGAGAAACCGGCGCCGCACAGCAGCATCTGCTCACCCTGCGGCGTCAGCGTGCCCTCCAGCAGGTTCATGCTGGGCATGCCGATAAAGCCGGCAACAAACAGATTCGCGGGTCGATTGAAGACTTCAGCGGGGGTGCCGACCTGCTGGATATGCCCCTTGTGAAAAATCACGATGCGCGACGCCAG
>JBAXOZ010000080.1:0-11022 GCA_037132975.1 Comamonadaceae bacterium | reverse complement strand
CGAGCTTCTGTGGCTGCTGCTCTTCTCGTCATCGCGAGCGAAGCGTGGCGATCCAAGACTTCTGACTGCATGGATTGCCGCGTCGCTGCGCTCCTCGCAATGACAACTTCTTCGTCATCGCGAGGCCTCTCCTCTCGTCATCGCGAGCGAAGCGTGGCGATCCATGCGGTCCTGGATTGGGTTATCGTTACGCCATGACGCGTGCAGCCACAAACTCAGCAAGCCCCCGCTTTGACGCGGTCGATGCCCTGCGCGGCTTCGCCATGCTGTGGATGACGGCCTTTCACTTCTGCTTCGACCTGAATCAGTCGGGCTACATCAGGCAGGATTTCTACAACGACCCGCTGTGGACCTGGCAGCGCACGCTGATCGTCAGTCTGTTCCTCATCTGCGCCGGTATCGGGCAGGCAATCGCACTACAGCAGGGCCAGCGTTGGGGCCGCTTCTGGCGCCGCTGGGCCCAGGTCGTGGCTTGCGCACTGCTTGTCAGTGCCGGTTCCTGGTGGATGTACCCGCAGAGCTTTATCTACTTTGGTGTACTGCATGGTATTGCCGTGATGCTGATCATTGTTCGCTTGACCGCTCACTGGGGGCGCTGGCTGTGGCTGCTCGGCGCACTGGCGATTGCTGCCAAGTTTGTCGGAGCCTTCGTTTTGCAGACGCTGGCACCAGAGAGTCTGGCGGCGCTCTTCAATGTACCGCTGCTGAACTGGCTGGGCCTGATCACGCGCTTGCCCGTCACGGAGGACTACGTGCCCGTGTTGCCCTGGCTCGGCCTGATGTGGTGGGGCGCCGCGCTGGGCGCCTGGCTGATGAGTGAAGGCCGGCGCTATCTTCGTGGCCCGATGGCGCCGCAGCTGCGACCGCTGGCCCTGATAGGGCGCTGGAGCCTGTCGTACTACATGCTGCACCAGCCGCTGCTGATAGGCAGTCTGCTCGTGTTCGGCTGGCTAGTCAGGTACTGATTGTTCAAAAATTCAAGATGCCACCGTTCGTCATCGCGAGGCTGCTTCTTGGCTCGTCATCGCGAGGCCGTAGGCCGTGGCGATCCATGACTTCGGACTGCATGGATTGCCGCGCTGCGCTCGCAATGACAGCCAAGAGGCTCGCAACGACGAGATTTTTGCGCCTATTCGACCTTGGCCTTGGCGCGCAGGTCTTCCTGGTACTTGGTCATCTTCTGCTGTTGCAGTTGCTGCGCCACCTGCGGCTTGACTTCGTCAAACTTGGGTAACTGGGCATCGCGAACATCGTCGAGGCGGATGATGTGGAAGCCAAACTGGGTTTTGACGGGGGTCTCGGTCATCTTGCCCTTGGCGAGCTTGGTCAGCGCTTCAGAAAACTCGGCCACGTAGTTGCCGGCGTTGGCCCAGTCGAGGTCACCGCCCTTGGCTGCTGAGCCAGGGTCCTTGGAAGATTTCTTGGCGATCTCGTCAAACTTGCCACCCTTTTTCAGCTGGGCGATGATGGCTTTGGCCTGGTCTTCTTTTTCAACCAGGATGTGGCGCGCGTGGTACTCCTTGCCGCTGTTGGCCGCGACGAACTTGTCGAACTCGGCCTGGACTTCAGCGTCGCTAACCGGATTGGCCTTCTGGTAGTTGGTGAACAGTTCGCGGATCAATAGCGTCTGGCGTGCCAGTTCCATCTGTACCTTGAAATCCTCGGTCGCGTCCAGCCCCTGCTTCTGCGCTTCCTGAATGAAGATTTCGCGGGCAATCACTTCGTCCTTGATCTGAGCCTGCATTTCCGGTGTGACCGGGCGGCCGGAACGGGCAATTTGCTGTGCCAGCGTGTCCACGCGTGAGCTCGGCACGGCCTTGCCGTTGACGATGGCCACGTTTTGCGCTGCAACCAGTGTTGCAGACGTGCTGAGCACGGCCGCCGTGGCGAGGATGGAAATAAGCTTCAACTTCATTCGTTCTTCCTGGGTAACAAGGTTCAAATGGGGGGGGTGTGGGCTTCAATGGCCAGCGCATGCAAGCCCTGGTCCATGAAATCTTGGAGCGCATCATACACAAGGCGGTGCCTCTGCACGGCGGACTTGCCGGTAAATAAATGTGAAGTCACGCGCACCCGGAAGTGGCTGCCAAAGCCGCTGCCGTTGGCGCCGGCGTGACCCTGGTGCTGGTAGCTTTCGTCGAGCACCTCCAGCGCAAGCGGTTGCAAGCGCTCACGCAGGCGCTGATCGAGTTGGGTGGCAGTGGGCGGATGGGTGCTTTGAGAGGTCATGGTGGGGGTGATATACCGGTTTCATCGGCTTGCAGGTAGCGTGCAATGTAGAAGCCTTGACCGACGATGAAGAGCAGCGGAAAGACGTAGCCCCAGATCTTGAAATTGACCCAGGCTTCCGTACTGTAGTAGGCGGCAACGTAGCCGTTGATGATCGCCATGAACGCGCTGTAGCCAACCCACACCGTGTTCAGGCGCATCCAGACAGGGTCAGGCAGCGTCAACTGGCTGCCCAGCAAAAGCTTGAGAAAATTCTTTTTGTAAACCCAGACCGCCAGCGCCAGCGCCAGTGCCATGGCCCCGTAGAGCACGGTGGGCTTCCACTTGATGAAGCGCTCGTCATGCAAAACCAGCGTCAAGGTGCCAAAGAGCATGATCAGCACCAGCGTGATTTTGTGCATCATCTGCAGCTTGCGGTCGATCAGGTACACCAGGCTCATCTGCAAGACCGTCGCCGCCATCAGCACGGCGGTGCCGACATAGATGTCGTACAGCTTGTAAGCGCCGAAAAACAGCAGGATCGGAAAGAAATCGATCAGTATCTTCATTTAGGGCTGAAGTTTAACGATGCCGAGTTCATGCAGTAGCGTAAGCCAGTAGGCGCGGGACCGTCTTCGAAGACATGGCCCAGGTGTGCGCCGCAGTCGGCGCAGAGTACTTCGGTGCGCTTCATCCAGAGCGAGCCGTCGGCCTTGGTCGCCACGGCAGTCTCGTCAATTGGCTGAAAGTAACTTGGCCAGCCGCAGCCGGAATCAAATTTGGTGCTGGAATCAAAAAGGGGCTTGTCACAGCAGATGCAGCGGTAGGTGCCGGTCGCGTGATGGCCTTCGAACTTGCCGCTGTACGGGCGCTCGGTGGCGGCGTGACGTGTCACCTCAAAAGCCAGGGGCTCCGCGCCCTTGGCCTTGAGCTCGGCCTTCCACTGCTCTTCAGTCTTTTCAATTTTGTAAGTCATGGTGTCACTCAGGAACTGCAACTGATCTCGATATGATGCGCCCAATCAGGCGGAAAGTCGGCGTAGTGCTCCAACGCCGGGTGTTCGTCAAACGGTGTTTCGAGCACTTGGAGCAGGCTGGCGATAGGCGCGAAGTCTTTCTTCTTTGCCGACTGGATCGCCAGCTCGGCCAGGTGATTGCGCAGCACAAACTTCGGATTGATTTCCAGCATCACCTTCGATAGCTGCTCACGCGGCTGTGCGCCAATGCGCTGGCTATAACGCAGCCACCAGGCATCAAAGCCAGCAGGGTCGAGAAACAGATCGCGCACCGGCGCCAGATCGCCGCCGCCGACGCTGTGACTCAGGCGGCGCCAGAAGATGGTGTAGTCGGTGCCCGAGCGCGCCAGCAGGCCCAGAATGTCTTCGACCAAGGCTCGGTCTTCTGGCACGGCGCTGTCTGTCAGGCCCAGCTTGGCGCGCATCTGTCGCTCCAGTTCCTGCGGAAACACGGTCTTGAAGGGCTCCAGCGCAGCCAGAGCGAGGGCTTGTTCTTCAATCAAGGGCAGCAAGGCCTGCGCCAGGCAGTACAGATTCCAGTAGGCGACGTTGGGCTGCCGGTTGAAGGCGTAGCGCCCCTGCGTGTCGGAATGGTTGCAGACATGGCCTGGCTGGTAGGCATCCAGAAACTGAAACGGGCCGTAGTCTATGGTCAGCCCCAGAATGCTCATGTTGTCGGTGTTCATCACGCCGTGGCAAAAACCTACTGCCTGCCACTGTGCCAGCATGTGGGCCGTGCGCTCGCTTACCGCCTGCAGCAGCGCGGCGTAGGCGTTGCCGCCGAGCGCGTCTGAGCCGCGACATTGCGGGTAGTGCTGGTCGATGACGTAGTCGGCCAGGGTCCTCAACTGCTCGATCCGGGCACTGGCCGAGAAGTGTTCAAAGTGACCAAAGCGCACAAAGCTCGGTGCCAGTCGCGTCAACACGGCAGCGGTTTCCGCTGTTTCGCGGTAGACCGGAGCGTCGGAGCCGGTGACGCACAGGGCGCGCGTCGTCGGTATTCTCAGGCCGTGCATGGCTTCGCTGCAAAGAAACTCGCGCACCGTTGAACGCAGCACGGCGCGCCCGTCGGCCATGCGGGAGTAGGGCGTGAGGCCGGCGCCCTTGAGTTGCAGTTCCTGCCCGCCGTCCGTCTGACCCAGCAGGATGGCGCGGCCATCGCCCAACTGACCAGCCCAGACGCCAAACTGATGGCCACTGTAAACGCTGGCCAGTGGCTCTGCGCCCGTCACGGCCTGGTTGCCAGTGAGCGCCTGCAGCCAGGCGTCCGACTTCAACACGGCCGGCTCCAGACCCAGTTCACGCGCCAGCGACGCGCTGTGGGCCACCCAATACGGATCCGGCAGCGGCCGCGGCGAGACACGGGTGTAGAAATCTTCGCCCAGTCCGGCAAAGGTGTTGCGCCACGTCAAACCCAGATCGGTCGTGGCGTGGCAGTCTGTACTCAGGTTCATGGCTGGATTGTCTCGCGCCAGTGGCCGGCCTGTCGTTTGCAGGGTTATCCCGGAGATTTCGCAGTAACATGCGCGTGATTCAAACACTTTCAGGAGTTCTTTCATGCTCGGGTTGATGCAAAACCAACAGTTGTTGATCTCTACGCTTATCGAATTTGCGGAGCGCCATCATGGCGAAGGTGAAATCGTTTCGCGCCGGGTTGAGGGCGACATCCACCGCTACACCTACAAGGAAGTGGCGGTGCGCTCGCGTCAGGTGGCCAATGCGCTGGATGCATGGAAACTGCAGTTCAGTGACCGGGTGGCAACTCTGGCCTGGAACGGCTACCGCCATCTGGAACTTTACTTTGGCGTCAGCGGCACGGGTCGCGTCCTGCACACGCTCAATCCGCGTCTCCATCCGGACCAGATCAGCTGGATCGTCAATCACGCAGAAGATTCGGTGCTCTGTTTCGACATGAGCTTCTTGCCCATCGTGAAGGCCGTGCACGGACGCTGCCCGACGGTCAAGCATTACGTGGCGATGTGTGACGCCGACAAGTTGCCGGCTGATAGCGGCATCCCCGGGCTGGTGAGCTACGAAGCCTGGATCGGGGCGCAAAGCAGTCAGTACAAGTGGCCGTCGTTTGACGAAAATTCGGCATCCAGCATGTGCTACACCAGCGGCACCACGGGCAATCCCAAGGCCGCCCTGTACAGCCATCGCTCGACCATGCTGCACGCCTTTGCCGGTGCCTTGCCCGACGCCATGGCCATGAGCGCGCGGGAATGCATTTTGCCGGTGGTTCCGATGTTCCACGTCAATGCCTGGGGCATCCCTTATGGCGCGGCCATGACCGGCGCCAAGCTGGTGTTTCCGGGGCCGGCGATGGACGGCAAGTCGATCTTCGAGTTGATCGAGAGCGAGAAGGTGTCTTTTGCTGCCGGTGTACCCACCGTCTGGCAGATGATGCTGGGTCACATGCAGGCCGGTGGCCTGCGCTTCTCCACTTTGAAACGGACGGTGATCGGCGGCTCGGCCTGCCCGCCAGCCATGATCACCGCCTTCAACGACCTGTACGGCGTCGAAGTGCTGCACGCCTGGGGTATGACCGAGATGTCGCCGCTGGGAACCGTCTGCACCTTGAAGAACAAGCATCTGACGATGACGCCGCAGGAGAAGATGCAGGTCCGGCTCAAGCAGGGCCGTGGTGTCTTTGGTGTGGACATGAAGATTGTGGACGGCAGTGGTGATGAGCTGCCCTGGGACGGCAAGAGCTATGGCGATTTGCTGGTCAAGGGTCCCTGGATCATCAGTGCCTATTTCAAGGGCGAGGGCGGCTCGCCCTTGGTGGACGGCTGGTTCCCAACCGGTGACGTCGCGACGATCGACGCTGACGGCTACATGCAGATCACGGACCGCAGCAAGGACGTCATCAAGTCCGGCGGCGAATGGATCAGCTCGATCGATGTCGAGAACATTGCGATGGCGCATCCGGCGGTGGCGATGGCCGCCTGCATCGGCATGAAGCATCCGAAGTGGGACGAGCGTCCCATCATTGCGGTCGTCAAGAAGCCCGGCGCCGAGGTGTCGCGCAACGAACTGATCGCTTTCTACGAAGGCAAGACCGCCAAATGGCAGATCCCGGATGACGTTGTGTTTGTTGATGCGATCCCGTTGGGTGGTACCGGCAAGATGCAGAAAACCAAGCTGCGCGAACTGCTCAAGGATTACAAATTGCCAGATGCTTGATCAGGGTCATATCGTGTCGTGTCGCATGGGTGATTCGGGGTAGTGGAAAACCCTCGTGGTGCAGCGCACAAATGCTTGTACGCTGCGCGCTGGTCAGATGATTGAAACTCAGGAGGTATCTAAATGAAGTTTGCATTGAAAGTTGTTGCCGCCACTGCTGCCGCCTTGTGCGTTAGCGCGGCTTTTGCCCAAAAGGGCGAGGTCGTCAAGATCGTCCGGATTGACCCCCTGACCGGATTGCTCGGACCTGTTGGTGTGAGTCAGCTCAAGGGTTACCAGTTTTTTGCCGAGAAGTACAGCGGTTTGCCAGTTCCGGGTAACCCAGGGCAGCCTGGCAATCCGGCGGGTGTGAAGTTCGAGATCACCGGCATCGACAACAAGCTCAGCCCGACGGAAAGTCTGAATGCGCTCAAGGCAGCCATTGACCAGGGCGTGCGTTACGTCATCCAGGGCAATGGTTCATCGGTCGCGCTGGCGCTGGTCGATGCCATCAACAAGCACAACGAACGCAACCCCGGCAAGGAAGTCATCTACCTGAATGACTCGGCCGTCGATCCGGACCTGACCAACAGCAAGTGCAGCTTCTGGCATTTCCGTTTTGATGCGGATACGTCGATGAAGATGGAAGCCATGGGCGGCTTCATGGCAGAGCAGAAGGACATCAAGAAGGTCTACATCCTGGGTCAGAACTATTCGCATGGTGTGCAGGTAGCCAAGTACATCAAGGAAGTGCTGGCGCGCAAGCGTCCCGACATCCAGATCGTTGGTGAGGACCTGCACCCGCTGGCGCAGGTGCGCGACTTTGCTCCCTACATTGCCAAGATCAAGGCCACTGGTGCGGATACCGTCGTGAGCGGCAACTGGGGTTCCGATTTGTCGCTGCTGGTGAAAGCCGCCAACGAAAACGGTTACACCGGCAAGTTCTTCACTTACTACACGGGCGTCACCGGGACACCAACCGCGTTGGGCACCAATGGCGCCGGGCGCGTCTATCAAATCGCCTACAGCCACTACAACATGGGTGGCCAACTGGACAAATGGATGGCCGAATTCAAGAAGAAGTACAACGACGATTTCTATACCGGCTCCACCATCCGCATTTATGAAATGCTGGGGGCGGGCATCGCCAAGGCCAAATCAACCGATCCGGTCAAGGTGGCAATGGCAATGGAGGGCTTGAAAGTTGCAACCTTCAATGGCGAAGTCGAGATGCGCAAGGCCGATCACCAGTTGCAGCAGCCCCTGTACATGACCGTCTGGCAGAAGGCCGACAAGAAGTACCCCTACAGCCCGGAGAACACCGGCATGACGCTGGCTCCGGTCAAGGAGTACCCCAACTACGTCTCGAGCACGCCCACCAGCTGCCAGATGAAACGCCCTTGATTCCAACCGTGTGATGCTGGAGCCCGAACGGGTGCACCGTCTCGGGCTCTTTTTTCTTGCCGGTCAGTAAGGATGATCTGAATGGAGTTTTTCATTATCTCCATGCTCAACGGTGTGAGCTATGGCTTGCTGTTGTTCATGTTGAGTTCGGGGCTGACGCTGATTTTCAGCATGATGGGTGTCCTGAATTTTGCCCATGCTTCCTTTTACATGGTGGGGGCCTACGTCGGCTACACGGTGTCGGGAGTGGTCGGCTTCTGGCCGGCCCTGGTTTTGGCGCCGCTGATCGTGGGCGCCTTGGGCGCACTGTTCGAGCGCTTTTTTTTGCGCAAGGTGCACAAATTCGGCCATGTGCCAGAGTTGCTCATCACTTTCGGCCTGTCCTACGTGATCTTCGAATTGGTGCAGCTGATCTGGGGTCGCATTGCACTGAATTTTCGTCCGCCCGACCTGTTGCAGGGTCCGGCCTTTACCCTGATCAACCACTCGGTGCATGGCCTGAGCCTGCTCTGGGGTGCGGCGCCGGCTGAGTTGTGCAGCGCGGCAGAGGCAGGTGTCCGCCTGGTCTGCTCACCGTTTCCGGCGACCCGCGGGTTCATGATGCTGGTGGCTCTGGTCATGCTCGGATCGGTCTGGCTGCTGCTGACCCGCACGCGCGTCGGTCTGGTGATTCAGGCGGCGCTGACCCATCCGGAGATGGTTGAATCCCTGGGGCACAACGTGCCTCTGGTCTTCATGATGGTCTTTGGCGCCGGTGCCGCCCTGGCCGGTCTGGCCGGCGTGATTGGTGGCAGCACTTTCCTGACCGAGCCTTCGATGGCGGCAACGGTGGGATCAGTGATTTTCGTCGTGGTGGTGGTCGGGGGCATGGGCTCACTCTCGGGCGCTTTTCTGGCATCGGTTCTGATCGGTGTCATCCAGACCTTTGCGGTTGCTTTCGACTATTCGCTCGGCACGCTTGCCGGCCAGTTGGGTCTGCAACTGGGCACCTACGCACTTGGCAACTCCTTCATCAAGCTCACCCTGTCGCAGGTGGCTCCGATCCTGCCCTATCTGTTCCTGGTGTTGATCCTGATCTTCAGGCCCAAGGGACTGCTTGGCACGCGGGAGGACTGAGCCATGAGCACCGTCTACCAATTCAAACCGCTGAACGTGGGTCGCTGGCTGATCTGGGGCCTCTTTGCGCTGCTGCTGGCGCTGGTTCCCATGCTGGTTAGCAGCAGTCTGGCTATCACCATCCTGTCGCAGATGGGCATCGCCATCATTGCCTGTCTTTCCTACAACATGCTGCTGGGCCAGGGCGGCATGCTCAGTTTCGGGCATGCGGTCTACACCGGGTTGGGCTCCTTCATGGCGATCCATGCGCTCAACAGCATTACTGATGGCTCGCTGCCGCTGCCGGTATCGGCCCTGCCGCTGGTGGGTGGGATTGCCGGCATGGGATTTGCCGCATTGTTGGGCTACGTGACGACGCGCAAAGCCGGCACCACCTTTGCCATGATCACCATGGGTATGGGTGAGCTGGTGTACGCCATGTCCAACATGATTCCGGAATTCTTCGGCGGTGAGGGTGGCATATCGGGTAACCGCGTTGCCGGCAAGGCGTTCATGGGAATCACCTACGGGCCGCCAATTCAGGTCTATTACCTGATTGCGTTGTACACCTTCGTCACGGTGGCCGCCATGTTTGCCTTTACCCGAACACCGCTGGGACGCATGCTCAATGCGGTGCGCGACAACCCGGAGCGCGTGGAGTTCGTCGGCTACAACACGCAGCGCGTCCGTTACACCGCCTTCATCATTGCTGGTTTTTTTGCCGGCATTTCGGGCGGGCTCGGCGCCTTGAATTTTGAGATCGTTACCGCTGAAGTGGTGGGGGCAGGGCGCTCGGGGGCCTATCTGCTGTTCACCTTCCTGGGTGGCGCGACCTTCTTTTTTGGCCCCATCATCGGTGCCGTGCTGATGGTGCTGGCTTTTGTGCTGCTGAGCGAATTCACCAAAGCCTGGCTGCTCTACCTCGGCCTCATTTTCCTGTTCATGGTGATGTACGCGCCTGGCGGCATTGCCAGTCTGCTGATGATGAACCTGCGCCTGGCAGCCTTTGGCAAATTGCGTCAGCTTTGGGTGAGTTATCTGGCGCTGGCTGTTACCGCCTTGCTGGCCTTGATAGGCGCCGCCGGCATGGTCGAAATGGTTTACCACCTGCAGATGGCGGGTGCGGATGGCAACACCGTGCGCTTCATGGGTGTGGTGCTGGATTCGACTGGCCTGAACAGCTGGTTCGGATGCGCCTTTGTGATCCTGACCGGCTCCGGTCTGTTTGAACTTTGCCGACGCCAGTTCAATAAGGAGTGGGGCACGATTCAGGAAGAGATAGAGAAAGAAATCAAGCGGAGGGCCGAGCTATGACTTACGCCCTCGAGTTGAAGGACCTGCGCAAGTCCTTTGGTCGTACCGAGATCATCCGTGGCATCAACATGGCGATCCCTGCAGGTGAGCGCGTTGGCATCATCGGACCGAACGGTGCCGGTAAATCGACACTGTTCAATCTGATCAGTGGCCGCTTCGAGCCCAGCACGGGCGAGATCCTGCTCAACGGTCAGAACATCACTGGCAAGAAGCCCTTCGAGATCAACCGCATGGGGCTGTCGCGCAGCTTCCAGATCACCAACATCTTTCCCAAGCTCAGCGTATTTGAGAACCTGCGCTGCGGTGTGCTCTGGAGTCTGGGCTACAAGTACAGTTTCTGGAACTTTCTGGCCGATCTGAAAGACGCCAATGACCGCACCGATGAGTTGATGGAGATGGTCAAGCTGGACAAGAAGCACGACGTGCTGGCCATGAACCTCACTTATGCCGAACAACGCGCCCTCGAGATTGGCATCACCATTGCCGGCGGCGCCAATGTGATCCTGCTGGACGAGCCGACGGCGGGCATGAGCAAGTCAGAGACCAGCCGCTTCATCAAGCTGATCAAGGACGTGACCGTCGGGCGCACCTTGTTGACGGTGGAGCATGACATGGGCGTGGTGTTCGGACTGGCCGACAAGATCGCCGTGGTGGTTTACGGCGAATTGCTGGCCTACGATACGCCTGATGCTGTGCGCGCCAATGCGCGCGTGCAGGAGGCCTACCTCGGTTCCTCGGTGGCCGACTCTCAGGCCGGGAGTCACGCATGAGTCTGCTCAAGATTGACAATCTGCACGCCTATTACGGCAAGAGTCACGTAC
>JBAXOZ010000079.1:0-11087 GCA_037132975.1 Comamonadaceae bacterium | reverse complement strand
CTACGAGCTTGAAATTGCCATCGAGCAGATCTACAAGAACCGCGAACTGCACGGCAAATCTTCCGACGGGCCGCCCCTAGGAAAATTGACCCCCTCGGGGGGCAGCGACCCACACGAAGTGGGGGAGCGTGGGGGCCATCCCATGCCGCCCTGGCTGGTGGATCGCACGCTGCGCAACATCCTGATCGACGCCACCGGCAACACGCACCGCAGCGAGTTTTCCATCGACAAGATGTACTCACCCGACTCTGCGACGGGACGCCTGGGCCTGCTGGAACTGCGCGCCTTCGAGATGCCACCGCACCCGCGCATGAGTGTGGTGCAGCAACTCCTGCTGCGCGCCCTGGTGGCGCGCTTCTGGAAAACACCGTACAAGGCACCGGCAACGCGCTGGGGCACCGAGTTGCACGACCGATTCCTGCTGCCGACCTTCATCCGGCTCGACTTTGATGACGTGATGGCCGAGCTGCGCGGCGCCGGCTACGCCTTCGATACGAGCTGGTTTGCGCCGCACTTCGAGTTCCGCTTCCCGATCGTCGGTTCTGTCAACGCAGCCAGCATCGAGCTGACGCTGCGCAACGCGCTGGAGCCCTGGCATGTGATGGGCGAGGAAGGTGCACCCGGCGGCACCGCGCGCTACGTGGACTCGTCGCTGGAGCGCATGGAAGTGCATGTGACGGGCCTGAACCAGAGCCGCTACGTCGTCACCTGCAACGGCCGCGCCCTGCCGCTGCAATCCACCGGCACCACCGGCGAATACGCGGCCGGCGTGCGCTACAAGGCCTGGAACCCGCCTTCGGCACTGCACCCGAGCATCGGCATCGACACCCCGCTGACCTTTGACATTGTCGATACCTGGATGAAGCGCTCACTCGGCGGTTGCCAGTATTACGTGGCTCATCCGGGTGGTCTCAACCCCGACACCTTCCCGGTCAACGCCTATGAGGCAGAGAGCCGGCGCATGTCGCGCTTTGCCGCCATGGGCCACACGCCCGGCGCGCTGGTCGTGCCACCGGCCACCATCAACGTGGCGGCGAGCCGGGAGTTTCCGTTCACGCTGGATTTGCGGCGCGGCTAGATTTTTTGGATGTTGAATTCACTGCAGGGGATGGCGCGCCGGCTTCCAACGCTACGATTTTTGATCAATGGCTCAGCCGAACTTACGGGCTGGAAAGCGCAGCCGGCAATGGCATCCTGCGAGCCGCCATCACCGTGCGCAGGCGATCCGGATAGTCGCTGATGATGCCGTCCACGCCCCAGCCGATCAGTTTGTCCATCTCGGGCGGGTTGTTGATGGTCCAGGGCAGGACCTGCAGGCCCATGGCGTGCGCTTTCTTCACCAGGTCTTCTGTTACTGCACCACCGTTGGGCGACCAGATCGCACCGCCTGCTGCCTTGACCATGGTGGGAATGTCCGGATAGTCGGTCATTCTGTGGCCGGCTGTCCATACACCGCTGGTGATGGTGTCGTTGTTGGCGTTCTGGAAGCTCAGGTAGGCGGTCGGCATCTCGGGCGCAATGGCCTGCGCGATCTTCAGGGTGCGCCAGTCAAAGCTCTGGATGGTCACACGACCGTCCATGCCGGCATCACGCACCACCTTGACCAGGGCTTGGGTCATCACCTCGGGGCTGACGGTGTCGTTCGCTTGTGTCGGATCAATCTTGGTTTCGATGTTGAAGCGCACCTTGCTGCCCAAGGCCTTGACGCGCTCGAACAGCGACGCCAGCGTCGGCA
The DNA here is from genome assembly GCA_037132975.1 of Comamonadaceae bacterium. Classification (GTDB taxonomy): domain Bacteria; phylum Pseudomonadota; class Gammaproteobacteria; order Burkholderiales; family Burkholderiaceae_C; genus Rhodoferax. Next base: position 9,352 of record JBAXOZ010000079.1, on the reverse strand, counting down.
TGCGTGTGCCATCAACGGCCTCCTGTGTCGAGAACTGCGTGGCATAGGGCGTACCCGGTTTGATGCGGCCCAGCTCATAGGTCTGGAGCTGTGCGTAGGTCAGCGAGCGCAGCAGCGGACCCTTGGTGCCGGTCAGCCATTCGCCCTTGGCATCGCGCACGATCAACGGGTTCAGGTAGGGGTCATGCGAAATGACCAGCACCTTGTCGGCCGTCATGCCCACGTCCAGCTCCAGCGTGTCCACTCCCATGCGCATGGCTTTCTCGAACGCTGGCAGCGTGTTCTCGGGTGCCAGGCCACGCGTGCCGCGGTGGCCTTGCAGGTCGAAGGCGACTGCCGGTGCGGCCAGGGCCAGACCCAGCAGCAGGTAGGTGATAAGGCGTGTTTTCATCGCCCTCTAGCTTATCATCGCCAACCACGGAAGGCCGATGAGCAGAAGCGCGGCAATGAAGATCAGGCCGAAGATCCCGCCCAGGCGCCAGTAGTCACTTGCGGGCAGGTAGCCCGATCCGTAATAGACCGGCGATGGACCCGTGGCGTAGGGTGTCTGCACCCCCATGATGCCCAGTGTGAGGCACAACAGCAGCGCGAAATGGGGCATGTCCATGCCGGGGATGGTCGAGCCGACAGCCAGCATGACGGGTAGCAAGGCAGTGACGTGAGCGGTGACGCTGGCGAAAAGATAGTGGGTGAAATAGAACACCAGCACGAGAACGACCATCGCGGTAAAGGGTGAGAAGCCGCTCATGTGCGAGGCAACCGACTCGGCGAACCACTTCACGAAGCCGACCTTGTTCAGACCATCGGCCAGCGCCACCAGCGTGGCAAACCAGGCCAGCGTATTCCAGGCCGTCGAGTTCTTGACGATGTCGTCCCAGGTGACCACTTTGCCGATCAGCATCAGTGAGATCACAAGCAAGGCCACGGTGGTCGCGTTGATGAAGCTGCCGCCAAAAATCCAGAGCATGAGTGCGGCCACAACGACGACGGCCAGCATGGCCTCGCGCCCCGAGAAGCTGCCCAGCAGGTGCAACTCATTCGCGGCCCAGGCCGGCACCTCGCTGCTCTCCTTCACCTCCGGTGGATAGAACCAGTAGGTCAACAGTGGGATGAGCAGCAGCAAGGTGATCCCTACCGGTGCGAATGCCATGAACCACTGCATCCAGTTCAGACTGATCTTGGAGGTCTTGTTGACCAGTTCGACCGCCAGCAGATTGGGTGCCAGGCCGGTTAGAAACAGCGAGCTGGTAACGCAGGTGGTTGCCAGTGCGACCCACATGATGTAGGAGCCAATGCGGCGCGCTGACGGGTCATTGGGCTTGGACTCGTAGAGTGCCGGCAAATTGCGGATCACCGGATAGATGGTGCCGCCGCTGCGCGCCGTGTTGGATGGGGTGAAGGGTGCCAGGATGGTGTCGGCGATCATCACCGCGTAACCGAGCGTCAGCGTTCTGCGCCCCATCGCCTTCACCAGGACCAGCGCGATGCGTCGCCCCAAGCCGGTTTTTTCGTAACCCAGTGCGAACATGAAGGCGCCGAAAATCAGCCAGACCGTGGCGTTGGAGAAACCGGACAAGGCCCAGGTCAGCGCAGCGTTGGCCGGGTTGAAACCGGCCTTGGCCAACTCCACGGGCGAGTACAGCACCCAGGGTGCCAGACAGGTGACCAGCGCGACGCCGATGAGACCGACCGCCCCGCCGGGCAGAGGCTCGGTCATCAGTCCGGCGATCACGCCGGCAAAGATGGCAAAGAAGTACCAGGCATGCGGTGCCAGGCCGTTGGGTGCGGGTAAGAGGGCGATGGCAATCGTCACCGCAACCGGGGTGATTGCTTTCCACGAGATAGACATGTGCGTATCCTTTGTTGACAAAGAAAAGCGGGGTCAGCCGCTGGCACCGATGGACGGTTACCTACGCCACACCCGGCGGTGCCGACGGGCTGTGAATGCTGTTCATATTGCTCTGATGCGAAAGCTGCGTGTTGATCCACGTCAGCATATCAACCGGGATGAGGTCTCGAGCGACCTCTTTGGACTGGGCTCTCTATTCTCGAGCCTGGCGTTCCAGCGCCCGGCCCACGTCGCGCGGGTCCATACCGTACATGGCGGCGAACTCGGCAACCGTTTTGCCACTGGCCTCGAAAGCGCGGCGCAGCGCCTCCTGGCGGGCGCGCTCCTGATCGAACTCGGCAAACGCGTCAGCCAACAGGGTGTTGGCGTCTTCGTCGCTGCCATGCATGCGTGCCTGGTAGTCCTGACGGCTCAGGCCGGAGGCCTCGTAGGCAGTGAGCAACTGTTTGCGCAGCTTGGGCCGCAAGTCCTGCGCACTGCGGCCTTGGCGACGCCGAAAGAGCTCAAGCAAGGCCAGATAGACGTGCTCTGGCGCTACCGCTTCTACCGGCGAACCCTGCAGGTCGTGGCGCGGTTTGCCGGCAGCGACGCTCTGCAGATAGGCGGTAGAGCGCGTGTGCACGCCCAGCGCCGCTTTGAGGCTGGTGCGCTCCAACTGCTCCGGGTGTTTGGCCAACAACTCCTGAAAGATGCCGAGTTTGAGCGGCAGGAATTCGGCGCCAAACAACTGCGGGTAAAGTTCAAACAACTTTTCCAGCACGGGCAGCACGGACGGCCGACGAGCGAGGCGCTGACCCGCTTCTTTGGGTGCTGCTGGCGCAGCCTCGACTGCAACTTCGACTGCATCCGGCGCGGCTGCGCTTGCCTCAGGGAGCAGCGGGTTTTCTGTGGGGTTTGTCATCAGGGCAGATCCAGACCCAGAAATTCGGCCAGAGCCGGCGTGCTCATCGCACCATCACGGCTCACGGTCTGACCGGTCTTCAGATTCTTGGCAACCACAAAGGGCACAGCCTCGGCGCCAAAACTGTTCAGCAGTTGGGTGTTGCTCTTGATCGCTTTCTCGATGTCTGGCGGAACGCTGCTGGAGCCCGAAATTCCGCCCTTGCCTGCCAGCAGCGAGGCCTCGTGCTCGCCCATCAAAGTGCCAGGGTCAACTGCGGTCAGCAGGGCAGCGGCCTGCGCCGAACTGATGGCGTTGATCATGCCCACCGGAATCCAGACAAACTTGATCTTGCCTTGCAAGGCCCGCGATGCCTCCCACAGGTGGCCGCAATGGGGACACTGGGTGTCAAAAAAGACGTAGACCGTATTGGCGCTCATCAGCGAGCCGACGGCAAAGCCCTTGGCCTGAGCCGCAACGGTAGCGACCGAAATCTCCCGCTTGGTCGGTACCGAAGAATTGCCCGCGTCCTGCGGAGAACAGGCCGACAGTAACAAGCACAGGGTCAGCAGGAACGGGAACAACAAGCGATGGAGTTTCAAGCAGTACCTCTTAAGATGCCGTGGTGGGAAGCTGACAATTCAGCAAGCTCAGGGCGCGCATCTTACCGTGGACAGCCAACACCCACGAAGCGCTGGCATACTTGGGGTCAGTGAAAGACGCTATTTCCTCACCTTCTACCGACAACACCAGCGCCCTGCCCGATCTGCAGTCGCTCGCGCACTCCGGTATCGCCGCCCCCGGGCATTTTGACGAACTGCGCTCAGCGGCAAGCCATTGCGGTGGCGCAGAACGCCCGTTGACAGCACTCTGGCAGCAATTTTTCGAGACCGTGTCGGCCCAGGAGGGGCCAGACCTGAACCAGCGCTGCAGCACGCTGCAACGCCAGATTCGCGACAACGGCGTGACCTACAACGTCTATGCCGATGAAGGCGGTCCGCAGCGCCCATGGTCGCTCGACCTGTTTCCCCTGCTGATTGAACCCGATGACTGGCAGCAGATCGAAGCCGGCATTTTGCAGCGCGTGCGTCTGCTGGAACGCATCATGGCCGATGTTTACGGCCCGCAGCAATTGCTGGAGCGTGGCCTGCTGCCTCCCGCGCTGGTGCAAGGCCACCCCGGCTACCTGCGCGCCATGCGGGGCGTTGAGCCGGTCGGTGGCACCCGTTTGCACATTGCGGCCTTCGATCTGGCGCGCGGACCCGACGGCAACTGGTGGGTCGAGGGTCAGCGCTGCCAGGCGCCTTCGGGCTTTGGTTATCTGCTGGAGAACCGGCTGGCCATTTCCGCCCAGTTTCCGCAGGCATTTCAATCGCTGCAGGTACAGCGCCTGGCCGCCACTTACCGGGCCTTGATGGACAGCCTCAAACATGCCAGCCCGGCCGGCGCCGACTCGCATCTGGCGCTGCTCACACCCGGCCCCTACAACGAGACCTATTTTGAACACGCCTATCTGGCGCGTTACCTGGGCCTGACGCTGGTCGAGGGTTGCGACCTGATCGTGCGCGACCAGCACGTCTTCCTGAAGACGCTCAAGGGCCTGGTGCCGGTTCATGGTCTCATCAAGCGCGTGGATGACGAGTACCTTGACCCGCTGGAATTGCGCTCTGACTCCACTCTGGGCGTGCCTGGCTTGTTGCAGGCAATCCGCGCCGGCAATGTGCTGGTAGCCAATGCACCGGGCTCGGCGTTTCTGGAGTCCCCTGCCCTGCTGGCCTTTTTGCCGGCCCTGTCGCGCCATCTGCTCGATGAAGAACTGAAGTTGCCAGCCCTGGCGACCTGGTGGTGTGGTGAGCGTTCGGCCATGGAAGAGGCCCTGCCACGGCTGCGCGAGAGCGTCGTCAAGCCAACTTACCCCGGAACGCCGATCCACGGCAGTTTTGAGTCGGTGCAAGGGCAGAGCCTGTCTGCGCGCGAGATCGACGAGTGGGCCGGGCGCATCGTGCGCCAGAGCGAAGACCACACCGTGCAGGCTTATGTGCCGCTGTCGCAGATGCCAACCTGGCAGAGTGCCTCTGGCGCCCAGGCTGGGCAGATGGCGGCGCGCTCCTTCATGCTGCGAGTTTTTGCCGTGTCCGACGGCGCGCAGTCGTGGCGTGTGTTGCCCGGCGGTCTGGCGCGCATCATGGGCGCTGCGGCCACCAGCACGTCGATGCAGCGCGGTGGCAGCAGCGCTGACGTCTGGGCACTGACACGGGGCGAGGTGGACAGCACGACGCTGCTGCAGCCGCAACTCACGCCCGCTGCGGTGGCGCAGCGCAAGCGCATGGTGACGAGTCGGGCGGCAGAGAATCTGTATTGGCTGGGCCGTTACAGCGAACGCACCGAGAACGCCATCCGCTTGGCGCGCCTGACGCTCGAATGCCTGCAAGGCGAAGATCAATCGTCCCAGCCCTTGCTCCACTGGCTGGGCAAGATGGCGACCGCCAACACGTTGGTGCTGCCGGGCGTGCCCTCCGTCCTGCAGGCGCGCCGGGTTTTTGAGCGCTCACTGATTTCGAGTCTGGGTAGCGTCGATGGCGCCACCAGCGTTGGCTTCTACTTGCGCGCGCTCAAGATGACCGGCTCCAAGGTGCGCGAGCGTTTGTCGCAGGAGCACTGGCGGGTCATGGTGCGCGCCGAGGAAGAGTTGTTTGCGCGTTTTGCGACACCCGCCAGAGCGGGCGATTACTCGTCGGTGGAAGCCCTGCAAATTCTCAAGAGTACCAGCGAGCACATGGCAGCCATCACCGGCGCGCAGACCGATCACATGACGCGCGACGATGGCTGGCGCCTGCTCAGCATTGGCCGGCACATCGAGCGCCTGGGCTTTCTGGCCTCCGCCCTGCTCAGCAGTTTTCAGAGCGGATCGGTCCACACCAGTGGCGGCTTTGAAGCGCTGGTGGCCCTGTTTGACAGCACCATCACCTTTCATGCCCAGTACCAGCAAAGCCGTGATCTGGCGGCGCTGATGGACTTGCTGGTGCTTGATCGCGACAACCCACGTTCCCTGGCCTGGGTGGCACAGACGCTGCGCGGACGACTCGCCAAACTGGCCGGCAGCGCGCCGGATCAGCTCTGTGCCCTGTCGCTGCGCGTGCCGGACCCAGCCGCCTGGAGTCTGGCGCAACTGTGCGAGGATCCCCATCTTTTTGCCCTCACCGACCTTCTGCTGCAATGCACCGGGGCCGCCTTCGAGGTTTCCAATGAGATCAGCACCACGTATTTCACGCACTCGATGGAGTCCAAGCAGAGCGTGGGCACCTGATGAAGCTCAGAATCACGCATCAGACGCGCTACGAGTATCTGCCTGCAGTGGAGACGGCGCAGCACATGGCCTACCTGCAACCGGTCAGCAACCCCTATCAACGCCTGCTCAGCCACACGCTCATGATCAGCCCGACGCCAGCGCAGATGACGCAGACGCTCGACGTCTTTGGCAACCCGCGGTGCTTTTTTTCGCTGCAAACGCCGCACAGCGTGCTCGATGTGGTGGCGCACAGCGTGGTCAGCACCCAGACCCGGGCACTGCCAGTGAGCCGTGTCCCTTGGGAACAGGCACGCGAGCAGTTTCGTTACCAGTCCGGCCTGCCGTTTGAGGCCGCTACGGAATTTGTCTTTGCCTCGCCCTTTTGTCCGAAGGCACCTGAGTTTCTTGCTTATGCCCGGGCCAGTTTCTCCCCCGGCATCAGTGTGCTGGCGGCTGCGCAGGACCTGATGCAGCGCATTCACAGCGACTTTGTCTATGAGAGCCAAAGCACCCATATCAACACGCCGGCGCTCGATGCCCTGGCGCAGCGCAAAGGGGTGTGTCAGGACTTCGCCCACATCATGATTGCCTGTCTGCGCAGCATGGGTCTGGCAGCGCGCTATGTGAGCGGCTATCTGCTGACCCAGCCCGCACCCGGCACCGTCAAACTGCGCGGTAGCGACGCGTCCCACGCCTGGGTCGCGGTTTATGCACCCGACTTGCCGGCGGGTCAGCGCTGGTGCGACTTTGACCCAACCAACAATCGCGCCGGCTGGCACTCGCCCGGCGAAGACTACGTGACGCTGGCCACCGGTCGCGACTTTTCGGATGTGTCGCCGTTGCGCGGCGTCATCCATGGCGGGGCCAGCCACACGCTGACGGTCGGCGTCACGGTGGAGCCGGTGATGGACGAAATGCCATCGCAGTCACAGACATCATCCCAGAGCCAGACTCAGACTCAATCCCAAACACAAGCACAAACCCAGACTTCAAAGGAAACGCCATGAACATTTACGCCAAGCTTGATGAACTCAAGATCACCCTGCCACCGCTGGCGGTCCCGGCTGCAGCCTACGTCCCCTTTGTCCAGACTGGCAAGCTGCTTTTCGTCAGCGGCCACATCGCCAAGAAAGACGGCAAGCCCTGGGTCGGACAACTAGGCAAGAACCTGACAACGCAGGAAGGTCAGGCGGCGGCGCGTGCCATTGCCGTTGACCTGCTGGGCACATTGCATGCAGCGACAGGCGACCTGAACCGCATCAAGCGCATCGTCAAACTGATGTCGCTGGTGAATTCAACCGGCGATTTCACCGAGCAGCATCTGGTCACCAATGGCGCCAGTGAATTGCTGGGTGAGGTGTTCGGTGCCACCGGTGCGCATGCCCGCAGCGCCTTCGGCGTAGCCCAGATTCCGCTGGGTGCCTGCGTTGAGATCGAGCTGATTGCCGAGTTGGATTCTTGAGACTTCCAGACTTCGTGACTGCCCTTTGGTATGGCCTGGCTTATGCGGACGCTTTTTCAAGTCTGAGTCTGATGTGTGTGGGCCAAGGGCGACGCATTGGATGGCTCCGCGAATGTCACCCGCCCTTCGGGCTCCTTCTTTATTTCGCTGCGCCACCCAACGCATCACCCTCGGCGGCGAATATCGGTGGTTTGCGTACTTTGAATACGAACCCAGCTTGACTGATCTGGCTGTTGGGGCACTCAGCGCAGCGGCATAAAGGCGGAGGCCGCAGGCCGGGGGACAGCCGCGGAGCTGAGTGCCCCGGCAGCCAGATCCACCTCGACGTGCTGGCCGAGGATGGGCAGACCATCGCTCGGGAAAGTTCAACAGATCCGCACGATCGCCTGTGACTGGACAGCCTGCAGTTGAGCGGCAGTGACGCACCGAGGTGCAATTTCGAACAGCGGCAACAGCACAAAAGCTCTCTCCAACATGCGCGGATGCGGCAACACCAGTGTCGCGCTGTCCATGCTGGCAGAACCGTAAATCAGCAGGTCCAGGTCCAGCGTGCGCGGTGCGTTCGGGTAGGGCCGCTCACGCCCTGCTTGCTGTTCGATTTTCTGCAGCGCCGACAGCAATGCTGGTGCACTTAAGCGGGTTGAAACTTTAACGACGGCATTGATGTAATCCGGCCCGCTCGATGCCAGTGGCGCGCTGCGGTACAGCGATGAGCGCTTCAGCAGCGTGATGCCATCGAGTGCCGCAATGTCATCCATCGCCTTGCGCACACTCGCCACCGGATCACCGAGATTGGCTCCCAGCGCGACGTAGGCCGTTACGCTCTCACGCACGGATACCCTCAAACGCCAGCGTCGGGCGTCGGCTCGTTGCCCTCGCGCGGTCCGCTGCTGCGCCGGCGGCGCCGGCGCTTGCGGGGCGCATCTGCAGATTCGGCCGCTGCCTCGGGCGCTACTTCCGGCGCACCGCCCTGCACTGCGGTGGGCGCCTTGTGCACACGCGGCGCACGCGCGGGCCGAGGCCGTTGCTGCATTTCCTCGCGCACTTGATCAACCATGTCCTGGCGCAGGTTGTCGTCAGCCATGCTGAACTCCTGCCACCAGTCAGCCAGTACCTCGTCAATCTCGCCGGCATCGGCGCGCAGGCGCATGAAATCGAAGGCGGCGCGAAAACGCGCTTGCTCCACCAGCCCGAAGGGGGTGCTGCCAATGCGCTTCTCGAAGCGCGGCTGCAGCATCCAGATCTCGCGCATGTCGGCGGCCAGTTTGCCGCGACCCGAGACGTCACCAATGCGGGCGTTGAAAACCTCGTCAATCGCATCCTGCAAGGCGGGGTGTGAGTGCTGGTGCTCGGTCAGGCGACGCGCCCAGCCATCGCGCACATCGGCCCACAAGGCGCAAGCCAGCAGGAAGCTGGGCGCCACCGGCTTGCCTTCGCCAACGCGTCGATCCGTATCGAGCAGCGCGGCCTTGACAAAAACCTGGTCAGCGCGCTCCACCACCACATCGAGCAGCGGGTAGATGCCGCGCGCCATGCCGAGCGCCCGGAGTTGCGCTATCGACGCCATGGCGTGGCCGGTTTGCAGCAGCTTGAGCATTTCGTCAAACAAACGGCTTTGCGGCACATCGGCCAGCAGTTCCTGCGACCGGATCAGCGGCGCCGCCGTCTTGGCTTCCAGCGCAAAACCGAGGCCGCTGAGCTTGGCGGCAAAGCGCACGGCGCGGATGATACGAACCGGGTCTTCGCGGTAGCGCGTGGCGGGGTCGCCGATCATGCGAATGACGCGCTTCTTGGCGTCCTTGATGCCATTGTGATAATCGACCACGATCTGCGTCTCGGGGTCGTAGTACATGGCGTTGATGGTGAAGTCGC
>JBAXOZ010000078.1:0-11211 GCA_037132975.1 Comamonadaceae bacterium | reverse complement strand
AGGGCATGCCGCTCTCGCCCGATCTGCAAATTCAAGTGCTGCACATTGTTCAGGAAGCGCTGTCCAATGTCCGCAAGCATGCGCGAGCATCGCAGGTCTGGCTTGACGTGCAGCAGCAGCCGGCCTGGCGTTTTGAAGTCCGGGACGACGGCGTCGGCTTTAGGCCTGGCACGGATCAACTTGACGAGACCCACGTTGGTTTGCGAATCATGAGCGAGCGAGCACAGCGCATCGGTGCCGAGCTCGATGTCATTTCGACGCCGGGGCACGGCAGTTCCATCGTCCTGACCTTGCCGGTACGTGCCCACCCGATGCCAGAGCCAGAGAGGCAAAACCGTGAAACCCATTGAAACCGGTCCGATCCGCATTCTGGTCGTGGACGACCATACGCTGTTTCGGCGTGGCCTGACAGCGCTTTTGATGCGTGATCCGCGCCTGAGCGTGGTTGGTGACGCCGCCGACGCCGGTCAGGCCCAGCGCAAGGCGCAGGAACTGCAGCCCGACCTGATCCTGCTCGACAACCACCTGCCCGGCGTCAACGGCGTTGACGCCCTGCCGGCCCTGTTGGAAGCGGCGCCAGCGGCGCGCATCCTGATGCTCACCGTCAGCGAAGACGAAAGCGACCTGGCCGCTGCGCTGCGCGGTGGTGCGGCCGGCTACCTGCTCAAGACCATCGAAGGCGATGCGCTGACGCAGGCGATTGAACGTGCCATGCAGGGAGACAGTGTGGTGGCGCCAGAGATGACGAGCAAACTGGTTTCGGCTTACCGTGGTGCGGCGCGGGCCGACCCGGTTGCTCCGGTCGGCACGACCTCTGTCGCGCAGGCCTCGATTGCCAGCCTGTCACCGCGTGAACTCGAGATCCTGCGCGGCATCGCACGCGGTGCCAGCAACAAGGAAATTGCGCGAGAGCACGGCATTGCAGAAACTACCGTCAAGATTCACGTTCAGCATGTGCTGCGCAAACTCGACGTCAGCTCGCGCGTCCACGCCGCAGTCATGGCGGCGGAGAGTGGACTGCTTTGAAGCCGGGCAAGGTCGGGAACGTGCAGAACACTTGATTCACACCGCGACCCTTTGACATGCCAACTGAGTAGTAGACCCGCATCCACATCCATTGCGTCGCCGGTGATGCTGCGTCCAGACCAACAAAATGGGTTGACCTGAGCAATCAGGAGCGCCCGGACAGGGTCAATTCTGCCTTGCTTAATCCTTATGCCAGATTAAGGACGTGTTCACGTTAGAAGGAGATTATCGGGTCCGATGCACACAAGTGTTGCAGCCCCGCGCTATGTGTCTGTCGATAAGTGCCGTTGCTGTTTGGGCTACAAAAAAATATGGAGTCAAACTGATGAAAAACTTACGCTTGGCTGGTGTCGCGGCAGTACTGCTGTCGACCCTGATCTTCGGCGCGCAGGCTCAGGAAAAACCGCTGGCGCCTACCGAAAAGGCCTATCAGGTCGGTGACTCGTCGCCAGTGGGCAACGTGCCCTTGGTGCACAGTCTCAACCCGAAAGCGCCGCCGATGACGCTGGCCGAATTTGACGCTGGGCGCAAGATCTATTTTGAGCGTTGCGCCGGTTGCCATGGCGTGCTGCGCAAGGGCGCTACCGGCAAGCCGCTGACAACGGACAAGACGATTCCCAACGGAACCGAGTACTTGAAAATCTTCATCAAGTACGGCTCGCCTGGGGGTATGCCCAACTGGGGTACCTCAGGTGAGTTGACCGACGATCAGGTTGACCTGATGGCGCGTTACATCCAGCACGAGCCGCCAACACCTCCGGAATGGGGCATGAAGGAAATGATGGCCTCGCTCAAGGTCATCGTCGCCCCGGACAAGCGCCCGACCAAGAAGATGAACAAGCTGGATCTGGGCAACCTGTTTTCGGTCACGCTGCGTGACGCTGGCGAGATCGCCCTGATCGACGGCAAGAGCAAGCAGATCGTCAAGATCATCAAGACCGGTTACGCCGTGCACATTTCGCGCATGTCCTCCTCCGGGCGCTATCTCTATGTCATCGGTCGAGACGCCCGCATCAACCTGATCGACCTGTGGATGGATGAACCTTCCAACGTGGCGGAAATCAAGGTCGGCCTGGAAGCGCGCTCGGTCGAGACCTCCAAGTTCAAGGGTTATGAAGACAAACTGGCGATCGCCGGAAGCTACTGGCCGCCCCAGTTCGTGATCATGGACGGCGACACCCTCAAGCCGATACGCATAGAGTCCACGCGCGGCGTCACGGTCGGCACCCAGGAATACCATCCTGAGCCACGCGTGGCAGCGATCGTTGCTTCGCACTACAACCCCGAGTTCATCGTCAATGCCAAGGAAACCGGCAAGATCCTCGTGGTCAGCTACAAGGATTTGAAGAACCTGAAAGTGACGACCATCGACGCCGCGCAGTTTCTGCACGATGGGGGTATGGATTCAACCGGGCGCTACTTCCTGACCGCAGCCAACGCATCGAACAAGATTGCGGTGGTAGACACCAAGGAAGACAAGCTGACCGCGCTGATCGATGTCGGCAAGGTACCGCACCCTGGTCGTGGTGCTAACTTTATCCACCCCAAGTTCGGCCCGGTCTGGGCCACCAGCCACCTCGGTGACGAGACCATCAGCCTGATTGGCACCGATCCGATCAAGCACAAGATGCAGGCCTGGCACGTGGTCGAGACCCTGAAGGCTCAGGGCGGTGGTTCTCTGTTCATCAAGACCCATCCCAAATCGCAGAATCTGTGGGTTGATACGCCGCTCAATCCGGACGCCAAACTGTCGCAGTCGGTGGCGGTATACGACATCAAGAATCTGGCCAGGGGTTTCGAGGTCTTGCCGATCGGCGACTGGGCCGGCATCAAGGACGATGGCGCCAGGCGCATCGTTCAGCCTGAATACAACATGGCCGGCGATGAGGTGTGGTTCTCGGTCTGGAGTGCCAAAGACAAGATCTCCGCCCTGGTGATCGTGGATGACAAGACACGCAAGCTCAAGGCGGTGATCAAGGATCCGCGTCTGATCACGCCAACCGGCAAATTCAACGTGAACAACACGCAACACGACGTCTATTGAAACTCAATGAACAGGGCGCCTTGGTGGCGCCCCATCTTTAAAGGAAACTGAAATGAAAACACTGAATCTGTTGTGCGTCGCCAGCGCGGCCATGCTAAGCCTTGGCGCGCAGGCCGCCACCGGCGAAGAAATCATGACCAAGTCGGGCTGCATGGCTTGCCACAAGGTCGACGTCAAAGTAGTGGGCCCGGCGTTGAAAGACATTGGCAAGAAGTACAAGGGCCAGGATGTGCTCGCCAAACTGCTGGCGAAAGTGCGTGCTGGTGGGCCCGGCGTCTGGGGTCCGATTCCGATGTCGCCCAACCCCGTCGACAAGATCAGCGACGCGGATCTGAAAACTGCCGTGCAGTGGATCCTGACTTTGTAGGGTTTGATTGAGGCTGGCGTAGATCATCACAGCGGGGGCTGTCATTGCGACTGCCGCGTCGTTCCTTCTCGCGATGACGCGAGTGCCCTTCTTGCTTGCCTTTGGCGTACTCCACGCCGGCGCTGTGACTGACGCGCTGCCAGGTTCTTACGCGGAGTGGGGCGAAGCGAGCATTCGTTCTTCCAGGGTCGAGAAGCCGGGGGCCGCAGCGCTGCCGCCAAAGCCGCAGTGGCAAGCGGACCCCTTGAACCTGTTTGTCGTCGTCGAAGCCGGTGACCACCATGTGTCACTGGTCGATGGCGATCGGTTTGAAGTCCTTCACCGCTTCGCCTCGCGCAGTGCACTGCATGGTGAACCGAGATTCACGCCGGATGGGCGCTTTGTTTACTTCGGCACGCGCGATGGTTGGGTCACCAAGTACGACTTGTGGAATCTGACGCCAGTGGCCGAGGTGCGCGCTGGCCTGGATATGCGCAACCTGGCGCTGTCAGGTGACGGGCACTGGGTCATGGCAGCCAACTACTTGCCCAGGACGCTGGTGCTGTTCGACGCCAACTTGAATCTCGTGCGCAGTTACCCTGTGGCGACGCCGGACGGCAAGACCGCCTCAAGGGTCGCCGCCGTCTACGACGCCGCACCCCGTCACAGTTTCGTCGCGGCGCTGAAAGACATCCCTGAACTGTGGGAAATTTCCTACAACCCAATGGCCGAACCCATTTTCGATGGTCTGGTGCATGACTACAAAATGGGCGAGGGCCTGGCCAAGCCCGGTTTCCTGGGGGTGCGGCGCACACGCTTGGATGAACCCCTGGAAGACTTCTTCTTCGACCAGAGCTACCGTCACGCGGTCGGCAGCACACGCAGCCAGGGTATCAAGCCTGTTGCCGCGCAGGTCGTGAATCTGGATGTTCGCCGGCGCATTGTCGAGTTCCCGCTGCCGGGCATACCGCATCTGGGTTCCGGCATCACCTTTGCCTGGAAAGATACCGTGGTGCTGGCCGCACCGAACCTGAAAGACGGCGCGCTGGCAGTGGTGGACACGAAGACCTGGAAGGTGCTTAAAACCATCGCCACGCCGGGGCCTGGTTTCTTCATCGGCAGCCATGAAAACTCGGCGTACGCGTGGGTCGACTCGGTACTGAGTCCCAGCGCCCGAGACAGCCTCACGATCATCGACAAACGGACGTTGGCGGTGGTCGCCCAGGTGCGCGAACCGGGTCGCACCCTGTCGCACATCGAGTTCACGCGGGACGGTCGCTACGCCCTGGCCAGTCTGGGTGAAATGGATGGCGCCCTGATCGTGTATGACGCGCGGACGTTCAAGGAATTCAAGCGCCTGCCGATGTCCAAACCGGTGGGCAAGTACAACGTGGGGAACAGAATAGCCCGCTCCGAAGGCAGCTCGCGCTGAAGCCGGGCGCCTAGTGAGCGCCGTAGCAGGCCAGGCGCGTCACGTCGACGATCCGGATATCGCGTTTGTCGATCTGGATCAGTTTTTGCGTCTCGAGTTCATGCAGCACCTTGGAGAAGTATTCCGGTGTCAGCGACAGGCGCGAAGCCAGCGTCGCCTTGCTCACCGGCAGCGAGACCGTGAAAGTCTGCGGCGCATCGCCAGCTTCGGCCTGGCGCTCACTCAGAAGGTAGCCGATGACGCGCTGCATGCCACTGTGCAGGGCGCCCGACTCGATGTCGCGCACAAGACCGTGCAGGCGTCTGGAAATGCCCGCCAGCATGCGCATGGAAAAGCGCGGATCGCGCTCGATCTCGTCGAACACCGATTGCTTGCTGACGGTCAGCAGCAGCGTGCTGGCCAGCGACTCGGCGTTCAGAATATAGGGTTTTCCGGTAAACATCAGCGCTTCGGCAAAGCTGTGACCGGGTGCCACCAGTTCGATGACCTTTTCCTGGCCGGTCGGCGAGATGGCAAACAGCTTGACCTGTCCCGAAATCACGACGTGAAACTCTTCGCAGTGCTGACCGAAGCGAAAAATGGTGTCACCGCGCCCGAGCCGACGCACCTGACAGCCTTGCGCTACACGCTCCAACTCGGCTGGCGATAGATCATGGAACAGGGGTAGCACCGCCAGAAAGCGCGGAATATTAAAATCTTCGATGTCCATTGGACAAGTCTCCATCCCGGTTGCATCCAGGCTTTGGCGAATTGTAAGGATAACTACGGTAGGTGCTTCATCAGGGATACAAGCGCGCCCGCGAGAAGGGGCGCCAGCATGGCGTGAACAAAGGACAGCGCGACGGAACGCTCGTCCTGCCACATCAGTAGATAGCCCAGCAACAACTGGCCCGCCAGCAAGCCGGCGACGACCCAGCGGCGCCCCAGCGGCCCGGGTTTGTTGCGCTGATCGAGCAAGACCGACCCGATGAGGATGGCGCAGAACAATCCGGACGCCAGGTGCACCAGCGCCGGCCAGTGCACCGCGTGCATTTCCCAGGCGCTGGCCGCCGCACCGGTGGCTACCTGCACCAGCAAGGCGACCATGGCTGCCCAGGAAAATGCGTCGAGCGGTCGGTTCCCGGCCGCGTCTGGCGCTGCGGATTCGCGCAGCCACCAGAAGGACAGCAGGAGCAGCACGCCGCAGCCCACGTTCACGACGGTGACCCCAGCCAGACGATAGCCGGGCGTGAGGGGCCCGATCAAGGCCAGAATCACAGTTGTGGCAACCATCCCGAGCACCGGTTGCTTCATCCGCGGCGCTGCCTGACGCTGCTTCCAGTACAGCGCGACGGCAAACAAGGCCAGCAGCGCGACGCTCGATGCACAGATCCGGTGCAGCAGCCGTATCGCCTGCTCGGTGGGCGCTGCCAGTGTCGAACGGACATGCCCCTGCGGGTCAAGCACGCTGGTCAGACGCAACAAGATGCTGGCGCCGAGAATGCTCAGCGCCAGCAAGGCGCCCAGCGCGCCAATGCGCCGCCACCAGGCGCTCGAGCTGGCATCGGTCGTCGACAAGTTAGCAGCTTCTCGCATGTTTTACTCCCGGTTCGCTTGGCGCAGGGAGCGCAGCACGATCAGCAGGAACATGATGCCACCCACAATGGCGACCAGACCACCCAGGCCCATCAGTCCCATGCCCCAGACTTCCTGGGTTGAACGCAACACCTGCTCACTGCCGGCGACCTTGCGCTGCACGCCATAGCCGCCGGACCAAACCAGACCCACGATGTGCATCAACTGGCCTACGCCGTAGATGACGGGTTGCCAGGCGGCTGCGCGCGACTGCGGCGCTGCGAAGCCGAGTTGGGGCAGCAGACGATAGACCATGCCCATCATGGCCAGCGTGACGCCGACGATGCAGCCATGGTAGTGCGCGGGAATGCGCACGTTGCTGCCGCTGATCATGAAACCGATCATGCCGCCTGCGCAGAACAGCAGCAGCGAGGCAATCAGGCTCGAACGCAATGGACGCGCCGTCGGCGTCAGGCGCGCCAAGGGCCAGATCGACCAGATCACCGCGAGCCCGATCGGACCAATCACGAGGCCGCCGCCGTAGCGCATCAACAGGGTCTGCAGGCGGTGATGCTCGACCGAAGTGACATCGTAGGCGAGGTAAATGATCGGTGTCAGGAAGACCGCGATCAGGGCGATCCCGAACAACAGGGTTACGACCCGTGGCGACAGGCGCAGATTGCTGCCGAGCGACGAAGCCAGCCAGATCCAGCCGATCAGCATCAGCAGGGTGTAGGCGAATTGCAAAGCGTGACCACCGCCCCAGAACAGCAACTCATAGTAGGCCCGCGGGTCGATGGCGCGTGGCAGTGTGAGCCAGGACCAGACGAAGGCCAGCACCGCGATGGCGGTGGCCACCATGGCCGCGTTGAGGCCGAAGCGCAGCGCGCCGTGGCCGCTGATGTGTACGCCAACGGGTGCTGCCGCCAGCATCGATCGCAGGCACAGCAAGGCGATACCTGCACCGAACAGCGCCAGGCCGGTCAGAAAGACGCCACCGTCGAGCACCGGAACGTAATTGGCCATCACCGGCGTTGCACTTTGCGCAAAGGGCGCGACGCACATCGTCAGGGTGCCGAGCGCCGCCAGCAGAAACGCCAGCCAGGCCAGCGGCTGCCAGCGTGTCGTTCCGCTCAGGGTCCAGAGCGCACCGCCGAAAGCCAGAAACCAGACCAGCACGGACAGGTCGACATGCACCACCAGCGCCACGCGAAAGAAGTCCGCCACCGGGAACAGCGTCTGCAACTGCGGCGTGCGCGACAGCACCAGCAGAATCGAGAACAGCCCGGATGCCAGCAGCGCTGCCAGGCCCAGCGCCAGCCAGGCCATGGCCAACGCCTTGCGCGCGTCCTGCGGTATTGGCAGGTCGAACTGAAAGTCAATGGCAGGCGGGGTCTCAATCATTTTGTATTGATTCTTTCAGGGTGATGCGCATCGGGACCGGTCAAATCCAGCACGCGGCTGCGCAACTTTGTGACGGCCGCGCCAGCGTCAAGCATATCGCGACCCGACCATACCACTTCAATCCGGTCTAACGGTGCCGATGCGCGCAGCCGCGGCTCGCGCTGGCCCAGCAGGCGCTCCTTGACCCAGCGATCTCCAAGCCGGAATTCGCAATCCGACTCGCGGCAACCGGCGATCAGCACGCCGGACGCTCCCATGCGCATCGCATACTCAAGAAAAGAGGGCGGTAGCATGGCGGCGCACTCGAGTGTCAGCACCGCCGTGGCGGCATCGGCCAGCACGTCGAAGTCCGCCGCCTGGCGGCAACCGAACACAACAATCTTGTGGGCGCCAGTGAGCGCTCCCATCTTGCGCTGCAGTTCACGGCGCAGCGTCGCCACCGGGGTTTGCGGCATCTCTATGCCCGAGACAATCGCTTCGCCACGCCGAAAGGGTGTCGCCGAGGGGCACGCGCCAACGCAGATGCCGCAAGCCGCGCACAGGGCGCTGTCCACCTGGGCTTGCGCCGGGTGTCGGCTGGCATCGGTGCGCGCGACCATGGTGACGGCGCCAAAAGGGCAGTCGGCCACGCAGCGCGAACAGCCGTTGCAGTTGGCCGGATCAACCCGTGCCGCCACGCGCGGTTGCTCCTCGCGCGTCCGCAGCAAGGGCAGCAGGGCCAACGTCAGTGTCAGCACAGCGGCCAGCAACCATGCACTTTGCGCAGACAACAGGTCCACCAAAGGATGCACGAACTGGTAAAACCAGTCGATCGAAAGACGCTGCAGGACATGGCCCGTGTCGGCCGGCCCGAGGCTCAACACCGGCACCAGCAGCGCCAGCAAGGCCAGCATCGAAAGGCTGGCCCGTGTCAGCGAGTGCGGCGGCCAGATGCGGACTCTGGAGACGCGCAGCACATGGACCCACATCGCGGCCAGCAACAAGAGCGGCATGCCGATGTGAACGAACATGATCAGGGAAAAGAAGCGGTCGTTCAGCGTGTCGGCAGTGAGAAAGTTTCGCGCCAGCAACTCGCCGCTCAACGGCAGCGCCTGCAGCCACTCGGTTGTGGCAGTGACGCTGAAGATTGCGCGTTCGTCCCACAACAGCCACAAGCCGGTGATGCCGGCAATCCAGAGCAGCCATAACAGCGGGATGCCGGTCAACCAGGAGAACCAGCGCACGCCACGAAAATGCCCGCGCAGACCTTCGCGCACCAGATGCAGCAGTGTCAGCAGCATGCAGGCGTCGGCACCGTAGCGGTGCAGGCCGCGCAGCAGTCGACCGAGTCCGCTCGGATCATTTTGCAGGCGCAGCCCCGATTGATAGGCGCCGCTGACGCTGGTGTCATAGAGCGCATAGGCGATGATGCCGCTGAGCACGACCAGCACCAGGCAGAGAAACGCCAGCGCTCCCAGATGACGCCAGGGATTGTGCGCGGCCTCGAAAGCGCGATCGAATGTGCTGGTCGCCAACTCGTCGGCGCTGCGCAAGAAGCGGGTGACTGTCGTCATCGCCGAAGATCAACTGTGTGTGAAGACGAAGCCGCCACTGCCAGTCAGAAAATCGATGATCAGCACCTGGCCGGGTGCGAGGTCGAGGCTGATGCTGCGCGAATAGTTGATGACGCCGTCAGGCCCGTCGGCCAGGCGTGCGTTGAATTGATGTGCGCCTGCGGGAATGGCCAGGCGTCGATAGACGGTGGCGGCACCGTCCTTGCGCAAGCCCAGTGGCGCTGTGCTGACCCGGTACAGCGGCTTGCCGTCCATGTCAAGCTCGACCAGGACCGCGGCGCGCTCCCGCGGGCAGTCCATCTTGTTGCGCATGTTGGGTTCCACCTTGGCCAGTTCCTGCGCGCTGCGCTCGCGGCAGGCGAACTTGAGTTGACCCGAATGGCTGAATGACAGTTTGAGAACTGCCTCGTGGTCGCCCAACTGCCGGTACAGCGGTGAACTCGAAAAGTAGGCGACAACCGCCGCGAACGCGGCGTAGGCCAGTGCCTGCAACAGATAGCGCAGCGGCGCGGGAAGGGGGCTAGACATGAGAGCCTCCAAGTTTCACCAGGTCGGCGTCCTGGCCCTGCAAGGGTCGTTGCGGCGCCAGGTGGAAGGCGTCCGAAAAGCAGTCCTCGCTGGCCAGGCCACGCTGCGCGAACGCCGGTTGGGCGGCCTGGACCATCTGCACCGAGCCGCAGGCATACACCTGGTGCGTCGAGAGATCCGGAAAATCCGCAAGAATGGCTTCGTGAACCAGACCGGTGCGTCCGCTCCACCGGTCGTCAGCCTGCGCATCGGAGAGCACGGGGACAAACTTGAAATTCGCGTGCTCCAGCGCCCACTGCTGCGCCAGCTCGCCCAGATACAGATCGGCGCGCCGGCGAACGCCCCAGTACAACACCATCTCGCGCTTCAGGCCGCAGTGGAAGGCGTGTTCAAGCATGCTCTTGACGGGCGCAAAGCCGGTTGAACCGGCGACAAAAAGAATCGGCTTCTCGCTGTCCTCGCGCAGGGTGAACGCGCCCAGCGGTCCCTCAATACGCAAGGGATCGCCCAGGCGCAGGGTCGTGAAAACGCCGGGCGTGAAGCGCCCACCCTCGATGCGTCGCACGTGCATTTCAAGGCCGGTCGCAGCGTGCGGTGCGCTGGCGAATGAAAAGCTGCGCCGGGCACCGTCGCCCAGTATCACGTTGATGTACTGGCCAGCGTGAAACGGCAGGCTCGCGCCGCCATCGATCTGCAGGTCAACGCGCATCACGTCGCTGGTCAGCAACTCCAGCCGTGTGACGCGCGCCAGATGCTGCCTGACGGGCGCCGCGCGTGCCCCCGGTAGCGGCAGATACTCGATCTCGACCTCGCTCAGCGGCTCGGCGCAGCACAGCAGGGTCTGGCCGCTGGCGCGTTCGGCCGCGCTGAGGGCCGACTCCAGGTGCGGCTGCAGTTTCACCTCGCCATGGCGCAGCGTGCACTTGCACACACCACACGCGCCATTGCGGCAATCAAAGGGCATCGGCAGGCCCTCGCGCAGGCCCGCGTCGAGCAGCGTTTCGCCGACACGCACGGTGACGATGCGGTCGTCCGGATGCACCGCCATGCTCCAGGATTTGACACCGCGCAGGCGACGCGGCGGCAACCAGGGCAAGGCCAGCAGCAGCGCAGTTGCCCCGCCCACCAGCAGCCAGGTGTTGGCCGCACCCCAGTGTCCGATCAGCGCGTAGGTGGGCAGATAGAACCAGTCGAATTCCAGGCGCGCCACCACCGTCCCCATGTCGGCTGCAGCCTGGCTGAGCGCCGGTTTGATCAGGGACAGCAGGGTCAGGCAGGCCAGCAGGCCCAACATCAGGCCACGCGGTGGATTGGTCTTGGCCGC
>JBAXOZ010000077.1:0-11280 GCA_037132975.1 Comamonadaceae bacterium | reverse complement strand
GCCTTGGGGCTGGCAGTGAAGTCCTGACTGGCCAGCAGGGCCGACATCAGGCCGGCGCGCGCTGCCGCGCCCGGATGAAAAGGTTTGGTCATGGTGCCAAACTGTTCGCGCATGCCCACCGGTTGCGAGGCCGCGATGCCCAGGGCCATCGCGGTCTGCTGCGCGTCAAGTTTGAGCAGTCGCGCGCAGGCGGCGGCCGCGCCCAGCGTGCCGGTGGAGCCGGTGATATGCCAGCCGCGGTCGTAGTGATCGGGGTACATGGCGTTGCCGACGCGGCAGGACACGTCAATGCCCAGCACCAGAGCATCCATCAGCTCGCGTCCGCTGGCATCCGTGTGCTCAGCCAGTGCCAGCAAGGAAGAGGCGACCGGCCCGGCCGGATGAATGATGGTCTTGAGATGGGTGTCGTCAAAGTCGAAGGTGTGGGAACTGATGCCATTGATCAGCGCCGCACTGGCCATGTCGACCTTTTCGGTGCGTCCCAGCACACTGGCCTGGGCCGCTGGCTGCAACAGGGCGACGGCGGCCAGCGCGGCCGTGGCCGCATCGTGGCGCGCCGCACCGACGGCGCAGCCCAGCCAGTTTGTGAAGGTTCGATGTGCTTCGTGGTCCACCGCGGCACTCCAGCCGCCGGTCAGGTAGCCAGGATGGGTTGCGACAAAGCGTGCCAGCAATTGCGTGACGGGCGGAGCGTTGAGGTCGGCGCTGACCTGGGTGTTGCGGGCCATGGTTTTGTTCTTGAAAAAAGGATGCTTGTAGGAGGCGCTAGCTGTCGAGTTGAATCTTGCGATCCCTGGCCAGTTGGGTCCAGCGTTCGATATCGGCCTTGATGAAGGCGGCAAATTGCTCGGGCGACATGACCTGCGGCTCTATCGCCTCGACGGAGAGTTTTTCACGCAGTTCCGGTGAGCGCAGCACAGTTGCCAGTGTTTCGTTGAGCTGGCGCACGATGGGCGCCGGCATGCCGGCCGGCCCGACGACGCCGTACCACTGCTGGGCGTCAAAGCCTTTGAATCCTGACTCGTCCAGGGTCGGCAGATCCTTGAACTGCGGATGACGCTGCAGACCCGTCACGGCCAGCGGGCGCACCCGGCCGCTGCGGATGTGCGGAATGGCGGCTGCCAGTCCTGGAAACATGGCCTGTGTCTGCCCGCCGATCAGGTCGGTGAAGGCGGGCGCGATGCCGCGATAGGGAATGTGCACCATGAAGGACTGGATCTGCTGCTTGAACAACTCCATGGTCAGGTGGGTGAGTGAGCCCTGACCCGCCGAGCCGTAACTGATGCGTCCCGGGTTCTTGCGCACGTACTCGATGAACTCCTTGACCGTCTTGACGGGCAGGGCGGCGTTGACGACCAGCACGTTGGGTGTGGCGCCTATCATGCCGATGGCGCTGAAGTCCTTCACCGGGTCATAGGGAACCTTGCGCGTGGCCGGGCTGGTGCCGTGCGTGGCCACATAGCCCTGCATCAGCGTGTAGCCGTCCGCCGCCGCACGGACGGTGGCCTGACAGGCGATGACGCCACCGCCGCCACCCTGGTTGTCGACGACAAAGCTCTGCTTGAGCTGTTGGCCCCAGCGCTCGGTCACGGTGCGACCGACCATGTCGCTGCCACCGCCCGCCGCCACCGGCACGATGTAGCGAATCGGCTTGGCGGGGTAAGCCGACTGCGACTGCGCGAGGGCGGGTGCCAGGACCAGCGCGGGTGCTGCCTGCAGCAGGGTGCGTCGTTTCATGAGTGGGATTCCGGTTGTTTGTTTACAGCAAAGACTCGCTGCGCATCTGGTCCGCGATGGACTCGCGTTTGCGGATGAGATGAGATTGGTTACCCTCCACCAGCACTTCGGGCGCGCGGCCACGTGAGTTGTAGTTGCTGGCCATGCTCATGCAATAGGCGCCGGCTGAGAGGACAGCCAGCAGATCGCCCGGCTGCACAGCCAGTGCGCGCTCATGCCCGATCCAGTCGCCGCTTTCGCAGATCGGACCCACCACCTCCCAGTTGTCCTCAGCCTGAGTGCGAACCTGTAGGGGCACGATCTGGTGATAGGCTTGGTACATGGCGGGCCGCGGCAAGTCGTTCATCGCGGCATCGACGATGCAGAAGTTCTTTTGTGCGCCAGGTTTGAGGTACAGCACCTCGGTCAGACAGACGCCCGCATTGCCAACCAGGGAGCGGCCCGGCTCAATCATCAGTTGACGCTGGCCGAAACCCCGTGCATCCAGCAGCGCCAGCAGTTTCTGCCAGAGCTGGTCGGCGGGCGGCGGCGTATCACCGTGGTAGTTGATGCCCAGCCCGCCGCCAAAATCGATGTGGGAAACAGGGATGCCGACCGCTTCGATCGCTTCGACCAGATCAAGCATGCGCTCCACCGCATCAAGGTAGGGTGCCTCCCGGGTGATCTGGGAGCCGATATGACAATCGATGCCCACCACCCGTATGCCTGGCAGTTTGGCGGCGCGCTGGTAGGTCTGCACGACACGTTCATGGGCCACACCAAACTTGCTGTCTTTGAGTCCCGTCGAGATGTAGGGATGGGTCTTGGGATCGACGTTCGGGTTGACACGAAGGCTCACGGGTGCGCGCAAACCCATGGACACGGCAACCTCGCTCAGGACTTCCAGCTCTGCTTCACTCTCGACATTGAAGCAGGCAATGCCGACGTCCAGCGCCCGCTTCATTTCCGCCCTGGTTTTTCCAACGCCGGAAAAGATGATCTTGCCGGCTTGTCCGCCGGCGGCCAGGACGCGCTCCATTTCACCGCCCGAGACAATGTCAAAGCCGCAACCGGCCTGCACAAAGACCTGAATCACGCCAAGTGCGGGGTTGGCCTTCATGGCGTAACAGATCTGCACTTTGCGCCCGGCAAAGCCGCGTTGATAAGCGCCCAGGGCCGACAGCATGGCGGCCTTCGAGTAGACAAAAAGTGGTGTCCCGTGCTGCCTTGTCAGATCACTCAAACGGACATCTTCCAAAAACAGGTCATTGCCACGGTAGGCAAGATGGGGCTGGCCGGGCAGGTCTTGGGTCATCATGGCGGTGTGGCTGCGGGAACAGGGTTTGGCGATGCGGAGGGGGCGCCGTTGGGCGGCGCTGGACGTTTGGCGGGAGCGGGCTCGGTTGCCAGATACAGCGGACCCTGCTGGCCACAGGCCGACAGCGTTGCCACACCGAGGCCAAGGACAAGCGTACTGACTAGAATTTGACGGTAACGCAACATGGTGAAATTGTAATGACCGACTCTGAATTCCTGGACCTGGCTGAAAATCTACTGCGTTCTGTGGAGGCCAGTTGTGACCGGATCAATGATCAGAACCTGGCCGACATTGACAATCAGCGTGTCGGCGCCATGGTCACGCTGGTCTTTTCAAACCGCAGCCAGATCGTGATCAATCTGCAAAAGCCGCTGCACGAGGTCTGGTTGGCAGCGAAGTCGGGTGGCTATCACTTCAAGTTTGACGGTCAGCAGTGGAGCGACAGCAAAGGGCGCGGCGAGTTCTTTGCCAGCCTCTCAAACTATGCCAGTGAGCAGGCCGGCTGCCTGCTTAGTTTTTGAACAGATCCAGGATTCTTCTCTTTTCGTCGGCGGGCGGCAGTGCGAGCACTCCTGACGTGACTCCGGGTTTGTCATGGAGTCCCAGACTGCTGATGCCAGCGCCCTTGACGTATTCATCATAAAACCACTCGCCGCCCGAATGGATCACGCCCTCGGGCGCATCC
Source organism: Comamonadaceae bacterium (assembly GCA_037132975.1). Classification (GTDB taxonomy): domain Bacteria; phylum Pseudomonadota; class Gammaproteobacteria; order Burkholderiales; family Burkholderiaceae_C; genus Rhodoferax. The sequence continues at coordinate 7,561 of JBAXOZ010000077.1, read as the reverse complement.
GGTTCCATGACGGGTACATCTTTCAGGGCCTGTTCCATGAACCTGATCCATACCGGCAGGCTCAAGCCGCCACCGGTTTCACGGTCACCAAGCTTGCGTGGTGTGTCATAGCCAATCCAGGTGACTGCCGCCAGGGTGGGCTGAAAACCGGCAAACCAAGCGTCCATCGAGTCGTTGGTGGTACCGGTTTTACCATACAGGTCGGGCCTTTTCAGGGTCGCCTGGGCGCTGGCTGCCGTGCCGGAGCGGGTGACGGTTTGCAGCAGGCTCTGCATCATGAAGGCGTTGCGCGCATCAATAACGCGCATGGATTCATCCAGCACAGGCGTCCTGGTTTCGAGAAAGAGTTTTCCCTTTTGCTCAGTGACCTTGGCAATCAGCCAGGGGTTGATGCGGTAACCACCATTGGCAAACACGGAGTAGGCAGAGACCATCTGCATCGGCGTCACCGAACCTGCGCCCAGCGCCATGGTCAGGTAAGCTGGGTGCTTGTCTTCGTCGAAGCCAAAGCGCGTGATCCATTCCTGTGCGTTTTGCGGACCCACGGCTTGCAGGATGCGGATCGAGATCATGTTCTTGGACTTGGCCAGCCCCTGCCGCAAGCTCATTGGACCTTCAAATTTTCCGTCGTAGTTCTTCGGTTCCCAAGGCTGGCCGCCGGTCACGCCAGCGTCGAAAAAGAGTGGCGCATCGTTGATCACCGTGGCTGGTGTAAAGCCCTTTTCCAGCGCCGCGGAATAGATGAAGGGCTTGAAGCTCGAACCGGGTTGGCGCCAGGCCTGAGTCACATGGTTGAACTTGTTTTTTTCAAAATCAAAGCCACCCACCAGCGCCTTGATGGAGCCGTCGCGCGGATCGATCGCCACGAAGGCACCTTCGACTTCGGGTAGCTGAGTTATTTCCCAGGTGTTCTTGGGTGTCTTGCTGACGCGAATCACCGCTCCCCGCCGAATCTTGATGTTGGGTGCTGCCCTGTCAGATAAGCCGGACTGCGCGGGCTTCAGGCCTTCGCCGACGATGTCCACCAACTCACCGTTTTGACGGATGGCCTTGATGTGCCGGCCGTCCGCTTCAAGCACCATGGCAGCCAGGACGTCGCCGTTGTCAGGATGGTCGTCCAGTGCGTCGTCGATTGCGTCATCAAGCTCCTTCGGATCAATTGGCAGGATCACAAACTTTTCCGGTCCACGGTACACCTGCCGCCGCTCAAAATCCATCAGGCCGCGTCGCAACGCTTTGTAAGCCACTTCCTGGTCGGCTGCGCGCACGGTGGTGTACACGTTCAGGCCGCGGGTGTAAGTCTCGTCGCCATACTGGGTAAACATCAACTGGCGAACGGTCTCGGCGACGTACTCGGCATGCACCTTTGGATTGTTGGAACTCGATCTGACCTTTAGCTCTTCTTTTTTTGCAGCGTCAGCCTGCGCCGCTGTGATGAAGCCGTTTTCCAGCATGCGCTCAATGATGTGAAGCTGGCGTGAGCGTGCGCGCTTGGGGTTGCTGATCGGGTTGTAGGCGGAGGGTGCTTTGGGCAGCCCGGCCAGCATGGCAGCCTCGGCGACGGAGAGCTCTCTTAGCGGCTTGTCAAAATACGCTTCCGCCGCGGCGGCAAAGCCATAGGCACGGTTGCCCAGAAAAATCTGGTTCATGTAGATTTCAAGAATCTGGTCTTTGGTCAAGAGATGTTCGAGCTTGAAGGTCAGCAAGATCTCATAGATCTTTCGCGTATAGGTCTTTTCTGAAGACAAATAGACATTGCGCGCCACCTGCATGGTGATGGTGGACGCACCCTGGCTCTTGAAATGGCCCAGGTTGGCCAGCCCGGCGCGCAACACGCCACGGTAATCGACGCCACCATGTTCGTAGAACCGGGCGTCTTCAATCGCCAGGACCGCGTCCGTCATGACCTTCGGTATTTCCTTGATGGGCGTGAGGTGCCGGCGTTCTTCGCCAAACTCGCCGATCAGAACGCCCTCGGCAGAAAAGACCCGCAGCGGCAATTTGGGGCGGTAGTCGGCCAGGTCGGAAATGTCGGGCAGATTCGGGAATGCCACTGCCAGCGCAACAGCAATCAGGATCAGAAGGGACAAACTGGCAGCCAACAGTACGCCGCCGCCCCACAAAGCGATACGCCATGGCCAACTCTTCTCAGCTGAACGGGTCGTACTGGGAGCGGGACTGGCATCACCGGGCGGCGGTTTGAAAGGCATAAGAACTCAGTAATGGCGCTTCGTCATGGCAACAATGATGTTATTGCAGTTTGGCGGGGTAGTATCCGACATTCTTGCGTCTGCGTTTGCGCGTGCCGCCTGGCCGCCCGAAACCTGTAACATTCGGACACGGAACGTCTACTTTTGGCAACGTCCAAAACTTCAAAAAAATCAAATAGTTTTTGCCTGACAATGCGCTTGCTGCTAGCATTGAAGTGAATTCTTAAGTTTCGCCAATCCAGGATTGGCTTGTTTCAGGGGATAGTATTGATCTCGTTGGGATCCTTGTTTAGCCGTCAACCCGCACCCATGCTTGGTCTGGACGTCAGCTCTTCCAGTGTCAAACTGGTTGAACTGGGGCGGGATAAGTCTGGCAATCTGGTGCTTGAACGATGTGCCATCGAGCCACTGGAGCGCGGCTGGATCACCGATGGCAATATTGAAAAATTTGACGAGGTGGCCGAGGCCGTGCGTCGGCTGGTCAAGAAAAGCGGCACCAAGACCAAAAATGTGGCGATGGCTTTGCCTCCTTCGGCAGTCATCACCAAGAAGATTATTCTCCCCGGCGGGCTGTCGGACCAGGAACTCGAAATACAGGTTGAGATCGAGGCCAATCAATACATTCCGTTTCCCTTGGACGAAGTCAGCCTTGATTTCTGTGTTGTGGGCCCCAGCCCGACCTCGGCTGGCGATATTGAAGTACTGATTGCGGCGTCGCGCAAGGAGAAGGTTCAGGACATCCAGGGCTTGGCTGAGGCTGCCGGTTTGAAGCCAGTCATTGTGGACGTCGAATCCTACGCGTCAAGGCTGGCCACCAACCGCCTGATTGAAAACTTCCCGAACAAGGGCGTTGGTAGCATTGTGGCCCTGTTTGAGGTCGGTGCCCTGACCACCAGTATGCAGGTCATTCGTAACGATGAGGTCCTCTACGACCGGGATCAGGCTTTTGGTGGTGCTCAGCTGACGCAACTGATTGTGCGGCAATACGGGTTTTCTCTGGAGGAGGCAGAAAGCAAGAAGCGCAACGGTGAACTGCCGGAGGACTATGAGGCCAGTGTGTTGCGTCCGTTTGTGGAAAGCATGGTGCATGAAATTGGTCGTGCCCTGCAGTTCTTCTTTACCAGCACGCCGCACAACAAGGTTGACTGCGTGATGCTGGCTGGCGGATCGGCGGCCCTGCCTGGTTTGACCGCAGCGGTGACAGAACACACTTCTTTTGCCTGCACGCTGGTCAATCCATTTGAAGGCATGGAGATAGGCGGCGACGTACGTTTGAAAAAGATGACGCGGGAGGCGCCGTCTTACCTTACATCCTGCGGTTTGGCCTTGCGGAGGTTCATGCAGTGATCCTGATCAATCTGCTCCCGCATCGCGAAGTGGCGCGCAAACGGCGCCAGGATATTTTCAACGTCAGCTTGGGAGTTTCGGCACTGCTGGGGGGCCTGCTCGCTGGCATGATCTTTCTCTGGTATCAAGCACAGATCTCAGGACAACAATCGAAGAATCAGGTGTTGCAGGCTGAGATCAAGCGCTTTGATGCACAGATCAAGGATATCGCAGGCCTTGAGGCCGAGATTGCGGCACTGCGGGCGCGCCAGCAGGCAGTGGAAGATCTGCAGGCGGATCGAAATCTGCCGGTCCATCTGCTGACGGAATTGGTCAAACAGTTACCGGATGGTGTTTATATCGCCAACATGCGACAGGACAGTCAGAATGTCACCTTGCAAGGTGTTGCCCAGTCGAATGAGCGCGTTTCTGAACTGCTGCGCAATCTTGGCAACAATACGCCCTGGTTTTCCAAGCCGGAACTGGTCGAAATTGTGGCCGGAGCTGTCGCGTTGACGCCGCGCGATCAAAGACGAGTTGCCAATTTCACGATTCGTGTGCGCTTGACCCGCGCCGGCGAGGCGGAAAAATTGCGCACGGGCACCAGTGCCACGACGCCGCAGCCGGCCGCCTCTGCTGTGGTCAAGAAATAGAAGCCCAAGCTTATGGCCGTCAATTTTTCATTGAAATCAGACCTCCCTGTACTGTGGGAGAAACTGTCTTCACAGTTTCAGGAACTCGATCCCAAAGATCCGTCCAATTGGCCAGCGTTTCCGCGCTATGCCCTGTTCGCGGGTGTGGCGGTTTTGTTTGTCGTGGTGCTCTGGTTTCTCTGGTTGAACGCTTCACAAACCGAGTTGGAGGTAGAGCAGTCCCAGGAAACCAAGCTGCGCGAAGAGTACAAGATCAAACTCGGCAAGGCGATCAACCTCGAAGCGCTGAAGAAACAGCGTGAGCAGGTTCAACAGTATGTGACGCAACTGGAGAAGCAGTTGCCGAGCAAAGCGGAGATGGATGCGCTGCTCTCCGACATCAACCAGGCCGGCCTGGGGCGCAGTTTGCAGTTCGATTTGTTCCGCCCTGGACAAGTCGCTGTCAAGGATTACTACGCCGAGTTGCCGATCGCCCTGCGGGTGACCGGGCGCTACCACGACATTGGCGCTTTCGCGTCGGATGTTGCGAATCTCTCCCGTATTGTCACGCTCAACAATCTGACCATTGTGCCTGGCAAAGATGGGTCCTTGACGATGGATGCGACAGCCAAGACTTTCCGGTATCTTGATGCCGACGAGGTTGCCATGCAACGCAAGGCAGCAGCACCCAAGGGGGCTGCCAAATGAAGTCGATGCGCCAGCTGGCGATGACGGTCGCGGCGCTGCTGCTCGCAGGTTGCGGTGCATCCAGTGAGAACGAATTGCGTCAGTGGATGACTGAGCAGAAGAGCCAGACCCGACCTCGAATTGCGCCGATTTCCGAGCCCAAGCAGTTCATCCCGGAGAGCTATGGTCAGGTCGCGACGATAGAGCCTTTCAGTAATCAAAAACTGACACAAGCTCTCAAGCGCGAATCTACACAGGCGGCTGCCAATGGCGCGCTGATCGCGCCTGAGTTGGCGCGTCGCCGCGAGGCTTTGGAGGCGTTTCCGCTGGATGCGATGACGCTCGTTGGAAGTATGACGCGGACGGGTCAACCGGTCGCCCTGGTGAAAGTTGAAAATTTGTTGTATCAGGTACGACTTGGCAATTATTTGGGGCAAAACTATGGGCGTGTGGGCAAGATCGCGGAGACCGAACTCACGTTGCGCGAAATTGTGCAGGATGCCACGGGTGAATGGATTGAACGCACTGCTACCTTGCAGTTGCAAGAGAGGTCAAAATGAAGTGTCAGAGCTATGGGTTGGGCAAGCGAATGTGGCGTAGCGCCGGATTGGCCGCAAGCATCATGTTGATGGCGTTGATGGCGCACGCGCAAGTTGCCATTGAGGCGGTATCGGCGTCTATTCAGGGCGGTGCGGAAGTCGTGCGTATTGATTTGACGCAGCAGATGGCGACCATACCCAGCGGGTTTTCGATTCAGTCGCCGGCCCGGATCGCACTGGATTTTCCAGGTGTTTCCAACGCCATGGGTCGCTCCACAGTGGATGTGAATCAGGGTAATTTGAAATCGGTCAACGTGGTGCAGTCCGGTGACCGCACCCGCGTGGTGTTGAACTTGAAACAAATCACGCCTTACAAGGCTCAGCTACAAGGCAAATCGCTGCTGGTGGTACTGGAGGCGGTTGCAACCGCAGCGCCCACTGCGAGTTCAGCCCCGGTCTTTGCGGAGAACCGCAGTCGGGACACTTTGCCACTGAAGGACCTGGATTTCCGGCGTGGCGACGAGGGTTCCGGGCGGGTGGTGGTCGATTTGCCGAACAACCAGGTGGGTGTGGATATCAGGCAGCAGGGCGAAACGCTGGTTGTCGAGTTCATGAAGTCAAGCTTGCCCGAAGGTTTGCGCCGACGTCTGGATGTGACTGATTTTGGCACCCCGGTGCAAACGATCACGACCTCCCAGAGTGGGGACCGCGTGCGCATGGTGATCGAGCCCAAGGGCCTGTGGGTGCACAGCGCCTATCAAAGCGATCAACAGTTCGTCGTGGAAGTCAAACCACTGAAGATTGACCCGTCAAAATTGACGCAAGGTCCCGGGTACAACGGGCAGAAACTGTCACTCAATTTCCAGAATATCGAGGTTCGGTCCCTGTTGCAGGTGATCGCTGATTTCACCAATTTCAACATCATCACTTCAGACTCGGTGACCGGCGCAGTCACCCTGCGTTTGCAGGATGTGCCCTGGGATCAGGCTCTGGACATCATCTTGCAGGCCAAGGGCCTGGGCATGCGCAAGACCGCCAATGTCATCTGGATCGCGCCGAAAGATGAAATCATTGCCAAGGAGAAACTCGAACTCGAATCCAAGGCGGCGGTGCTGAATCTGGAGCCGGTTCGGACGCAGTCGTTTCAGATGAACTACGCCAAGGCCGAGGATATTGCCAAGCAGCTGACCGGTGCGGGCGGCGGTGAGAAAAGTGCAGGACGAACGCTGAGTGCCCGCGGTAGCGCGACGGCTGATCCGCGCACGAACCAATTGTTTGTAACCGATGTGCCGTCGCGGTTGGAACAGGTGCTGCAATTGCTGCAAAAGCTTGATGTCGCGGTGCGTCAGGTGATGATTGAGGTGCGCATCGTTACGGCCGATGAGGCCTTTGGCAAGTCCTTGGGCGTCAAGTTTGGTGCCACAGACCAGCGCGCCAACAAGGGCGGCGATGGCGGCTATGCACTGTCAGACGGTGGCAACAACCGGATTGCGTTTGGTACAAGTTACCAGGACGCTGTAGCTGCCAGCGGCGGCGGTGGAACGGTCAACACCACGGGCAGTTTTATTACTTTGCCAGCGACGGCACCCAGCGCGGCAAATTTAGGGCTCAATCCGGTGCCGAGCTTTGCCCTGTCCATCTTCAGCAACCTTGCAAATCGCTTTCTGAATCTGGAAATTTCTGCTCTGGAAGCGGATAACAAAGGCAAGATTGTTTCCAGCCCAAGAGTGGTGACTTCTGATGGAAAGAAGGCGTTCATCAAGCAGGGGCAACAGGTCCCCTATCAATCCTGCACTTCTGCGGCAGGTGGAGCGCAGACCTGCACAACTGCCTTCAAGGACGCGGCACTCCGACTTGAGGTCACGCCTCAAATTACGCCCGAGGGTTCCATCATCATGGATCTGGACGTCAACAAGGATGCCATCAACACGTCGTTTACTTCCAATGCCGGACCCGTGCTGGAGGTGAAGAATGTAACCACCCAGGTTCTCGTGGAGAACGGCGGTACGGTCCTGATCGGTGGTGTGTTCGAGTTGGAGGATTCAAGCAATCAGACCGGCGTGCCGGTGTTGGCAGATGTGCCTTGGTTAGGGAATTTGTTCAAGTCAAAACTTCGCAATAGTTCGAAACGGGAACTTCTGGTCTTTGTGACGCCCAGGATTATTTC
>JBAXOZ010000076.1:0-11457 GCA_037132975.1 Comamonadaceae bacterium | reverse complement strand
CGCTGCCCAAGCGAATTACGTTTCGCTCTATTGCCGACATATATTTTTGAAAGTCAGTTCCAGAGAAAGTTGGCTGGCTCATAGAGACACAGAGCGGTAGCAGCGCCAGCGGAAATGTCTCATCCAATCCGGTCATTGACTTTGGGACCTCGACCTCCCGTGTCGCCGGGATGCGCCTGTGTTGTCGATAACCTTCTCAATCCTCGACAATCCTCGTCATGCAAGCCGGATCAACTCAAAACTTGGCGTTCGACAGGATTACCCTTCAGACCGAGCGACTAAGACTGCGCCCATTCCAGGAGAGCGATGCTGCAGCCGTCTTGGCCTTGTTCATGGACAAAGGGTTTATGGAATACTCCGCAGCCCCGTTGTTCAAATCGATTAAAGAGGCTGACGCACTGGTTGTCAGGGACGCCAAAAACCGAGCAACCGGAGAACGCCTGCGACTTGGCATTGAGCGCCTTGAAGATGGCGCAGTCATTGGATATTGCGACCTTTTCAACATCGACAGAGACTGCCAGAAGGGTGAAATCGGGTATGGACTTCTCACGAAAGAATGCGGATTCGGGTTCATGAACGAGGCATTGCTGGCGTTCCTGAACTGGGTGTTGAACGAGCTGCCGTTGAACCGCGTCATGGCGGAGCTAGACCCGGCGAACACGAACTCAGAAAAAATCGTGAAGCGGCTTGGATTCACCAAGGAGGGCCACTTCCGTGAAAACTGCATCGTCAACGGTATTGTGTCAGACAGCGTCTTTTACGAGCTGCTCAAACGTGATTTTCCACCACGCCCGACATCTTGAAGATGGACTGCCACAAAGCTGATGGTCACAAACGGCACGTCACTCTGCACTACCGAATTACGTTTCGCCGGATAACGCTACTGTGCACCGATGGCTTTGGGAACTCTCTGCCCAATGTGCTGATCGAGAAAACGCTCAACTCGATTCCAAAAATCAACACGAGTTTTGACTAGCCACCAACCATGGCCTTCTTCGGCGTAATCTACCCATTGCACATCAGGATTGCTGACTTTGACGGCTTCGTAAAACTTGGTTCCATGAATCATTGGTACACGCCTATCCGCTTTGCCGTACGCGAGCAACAGTGGTCGCGTAATCCGGGCCGCCTGCAAAATTGGCGAAGTGGCCTTCAATTGCGCTGCGTCCTTTTCGGGGTCACCAATCAGCTTTGGCATGCCGTAGTTCTTGTATTCTTCAGGCAGATCGCTCCAATCCCACTTGTACATCAGATCAATATCGGTGACACCAGCCCAGCTAACACCGCAGCGAAAGAGCTTGGGGTCGTTAACCAGTCCCATCAGCGTCGCGTAGCCGCCATAGCTGGATCCCGCTATGCATATCCGCTCTGCGTCAGCATAGCCTTGCGCAATAGCCCACTTGGCGCCGTCGGCGATGTCGTCCTGCATGGCCAGTCCCCATTGCTTGAAACCGGCGCGAAAATGCTTTTCGCCAAAGCCAGTGCTGCCACGGAACGCTGGCTCCAGGACCGCATATCCACGCGATGCAAGAAACTGCACTTGCCCGTTCCAAAGCCAATCGCTGCCACGGATAAAGGGTCCTCCGTGCACCAGAACAAGCATGGGTAGCTTTCTTCCGGTACTGTCCTTAGGCAGTGTCAGGTAGGCTGGAATTTCCAACCCGTCTCGCGCCACATAACGGACCATTTCAGTCGATGCCATTTGGTCCGCAGCGATGCCGGGCTGCGACCGCCCCACCAGTGTCAGCTTTTGCGTCTCTGAATCAAACAGGTAAAACTGTGCAGGTGAAGTGTCGGAGGCCGAGATAACCACGAGCCGTTTGAGGTCTCCGCTTTCAGCCGGACCGAGCCGGTTGACCAGCCCGGGCAATAGACCATCCACGGTCTTTTGTATTGACTGTAGCTTCGTATCGAACCAGTAGGTGTTGGGGGATGCCGCCGTGTAATGAACACCCAGAATACTCGTCGCACTGCTGACAATGCCCCCCGAAACATCATAGTTCTTAAGCGAAAAAACCGGCTCACGGTTGATCCGGTTTTTAACAAAATCGTAGGAGTAGATGGCGCTCTTGTCGCGACCCAGCGAGGCGGTGACGTAGAGGGTACCGTCGGGGCCAAAATCCAACGGCGAAAACGCCTCGGGATCCATCGGTTCAAATTCGGCAATCACGCGCCAATCGCCCGTCGTAGGGTCTTTGTAATGGATGCTCGACTTTCCCTTGTCGTAGGCAATCGCGATACGAGGCTGCCCGTTGTTGTCAATCAGCCAACCACGGGTTCTCCCAGGGCGCGGGAAAAGTTCAAACTTCCCGGTCATGCTGTTGAGCTTGATCAAGGTCAGGTATTCCAATTCCCGTGCATCGTTGAAGCGCACGCCGTTGACGAATATGTCGTCAGACTCGGGCTCGCTCTTGCCATGCTTGACCGAATGAAAGACGTGGTTCCATGGCAATGCCCAAACGTCCCTGCTTTCGGGCGATCGTCGGATCAAGACGCTTGCCTCGGAGCCATCACGGTTCACTGCAAAGAGTCCGGGCGCCATCTTGGACTCTCCTCGCGCCGATTCACGATCCAGGGTATCGAATACTAGGCGTTTGCTGTTGACCCAATGAAAACGACGAATGTCTGTGTCGATCAGGCCGGCGACGACTTTGCTCTGTCCAGTCGCAATCTCGACCGTGGCGAGTTGTACCCGACCGCTCTTGAGCGTCACCAACATGCCCAGGAATTCACCGTCTGGCGACAAGCGCACTTCACTGACTGCGGGATTTTGGAAGAATACTTCGGTTGCCGGGCTGGACCCAACAGCGCATACCACCTGAGGCACCAGGATCAGCAAGCTGCACAAAAGTGCCAACCTTAACCGATCAACATTCAAGCAAGTTTTGAACACGCGATACATGTACTCTCCCCATGAGACCGATCCTGAGACAGGATCGCCGCACTTTGCTTTCGCTTGTAGGTATGACTTGGCGGCAATCGGAGAGCCCACTCTAACATGAGGTCAAAGCTGGACTGTGGGAGGTCACGACGGGGGCAGAAGGTTCATGCACTTCGCAACTACGCCTTTTCAATCACCCCAACATCCGCCTCGCTCCCGCCTTGCGCCGAACTCATCGCCGCCCCCCGGTTCACCATGAACGTCGGCTGATCGGTTGCAATAATGATGAAACAGGCATACCCGAAAGCGGGTGCCGGTGGTCGTCGGGTAACGCTGCCCTGCTGAACCAGATTCCGCTCCTTCGCCGCTTGCGCGCAGGAAAAGGGTTTGGACCCAGGCCTTGACTGGACTTCAGGCTTCTTCGGCAATGGCCTGCATGGTGATGGCCACTCCCCCGAGCACCGCATTGCCGGACAGCGGGTCGCGCAACTGGTCGTCCAGCAGGGCGTTCAGGTTGGCACCCGGGCGCTGCGCGGCCAGCTTGAGTTGGGCGCCGGGCAGGTCGTGGCCCCAGCCGTGCGGCAGGCTGACCACACCGGGCATCATTTCAGCGCTGATCTGCACCCGGGCCTGGATGCTGCGCGGGCCGCTGGCGATGTGGGCCATGGCCCCGTCCTGCAGCTTCAAGCGCTGTGCATCATTCGGATGCACCAGCGCGGTACAGCGGAACGGTCCTTTGGCCAGGGTCGGCAGGTTGTGCATCCAGCTGTTGTTGGTGCGCACATCACGCCTGCCAATGATCACCAGATCCGGCGCCGCTCGGGCCAGGTCGGCAGCGGGGCGGGTCAGGTCGGCCAGCAGTGCTGGCGGCGCCAGCTCTACCTTGCCGCTCGGCGTGCGCAGCATCTCTGGAATACGGGCTTGCAACTCACCCAGGTCAATGCCGCCCACGCTGTTGGAGGCCATGACCTTGGCCAGTGTCAGACCCTCGGGCTTCATGCCAAACATGTCGCCATAGGGGCCGGTTCGCAGTGCGACCTCGAGCAGGCGCTGTGGACCTTTGAGGCCGCTGGTGGCCCGGATGACCGCAGCGGCTTGGGCTCCGGCCAGGCGCTGGGCATCCTCGGCAAACTGGGCGTCGTCGAGCGCGTTGGCGTCGGCCTGCGCGCCCTCACCACGCACGATGGCTGCCAGTTTCAACAGGGTCTGCCATTCTTCGGGCGCTCCATCGGTGCGCGCCAGCACGGCCGGACTGTAGCGGGCGTGGTTGCGCCAGGAGAGTTGCGGAAAGGCCAGGTCGTAATGAAAATCTTCCAGTGGCGAAAGGCCTGGCAAGATGACGTCGGCGTGGCGCGTGGTCTCGTTCAGGTAGATGTCCATGCTGACCATGAAGTCCAGTGTGTCCAGCGCCGCCGCGAGTCGCGGACCGTTCGGACTGGACAGGACCGGGTTGGTCGCCACCGTGAACAGGACGCGGATCTGTCCCGGCCCGGCGGTTTCAATTTCTTCCGCCATGCAAGTGATGGGCAGCTCGCCAAATACCTCAGGCGCGCCGCTCACGCGGGCAAAGTGACGCCCGGTGCTCACGCCCTTGCCGATGCCGGGCTTGCCTGCCGTGTTGGATGCGAAGGCAGCGGATTTGGCAAACATGGCGCCACCGGGGCTATCGAGGTGACCGCTCAGCACATTGAGCACATCCACCAGCCAGCTGGCCAGCGTGCCGTATTCCTGCGTGCAGCTGCCGATGCGGGCGTACACACAAGCCCGCTGCGTGTTGGCAAGTTCGCGCGCCAGCTTGCGAATCGTGTCCGCATCGATGCCGCAGCGCGCCGCCACGGCCTCGGGCGTGAAGGCGGCCACCGCCAGACCGACTTCTTCCACGCCGTTGACCCAGGCCGCAACGGTGCCCAGGCGCACCAACTTTTCAGCAAACAGGGTCTGCACCATGGCGGCCAGCAAATACACGTCAGCGCCGGGTCGGATGAAGTGGTGTGCATCGGCCACCGCGGCGGTTTCGGTGCGACGCGGGTCGATGACGATGAGCTTGCCACCACGCGCCTGCATGGCCTTGGCCTTGCCTTTGAAATCGGGCACCGTCCACATGCTGCCGTTGCTGGCCAGTGGGTTGGCGCCAATCACCAGCAGCAGCTCGGTGCGCGCAATGTCGGGCAGGGCAACGGAGAGCCAGTGGCCAAACATCAAACCGCTGGCGAGTTGTTTGGGCATCTGGTCCAGGGTCGAGGAGGAGAATATGTTCTTGGTGCCCAAGGCACGCGCCAGCTTGCCAAAGTAGCTGAGTAGCCCGATCTTGTGGGCCGATGGATTGCCCACCACCACTGCGCTGGCGTTGTTTCCGTGGGCCGCCAGCAGGGGTGGCAGGCGGCGCTCAATTTCGGCAAAGGCTTCTTCCCACGTGGCCTCTACAAAAGTGCCATTGCGCTTGATCAGCGGGGTGCGCAGCCGGTCCGGGTCTTCGTGCAGATCCTTCAGGGCGACGCCCTTGGGGCAGACGTAGCCTGCGCTGAACACGTCCTGCACGTGGCCTTTGATGCTGGTGACCTTGCCACCCTGCACTTTGATTTCCAGCCCGCAGCAGGCCTCGCACAGGGGGCAGATACGGTGGTGAATGGTTTCAAGCATAGCGGGCCTTGGGAGGATAAGTTTCGACAAAGCAGTATTTACGCACCCAGGGCGTAGCGGTGTCGAGAACGCAGGCGACAGAGACGTCTTGCTTGCTGATGGACATCAAAGCACCGCATGACTAAGCGCAGGCAAGCGAGCTCGTGCGGATTGCAGTGTCTCCTTCATCACCTCAGCCAACACAACGCCGTCGCCCTGCGCATGCTCTGCCAGGATCTGACCCCAGGGTCCAATGATCATGCTGTGGCCCCAGGTCTGGCGACTGTTCTCGTGAACACCTCCCTGGGCAGAAGCCAGCACAAAGGCCAGGTTTTCGATGGCACGGGCACGAAGCAGGATCTCCCAGTGTGCCTGCCCGGTCGTGAAGGTAAACGCGCTAGGCACCAGCAGGATGTCCGCCCCCAACTGGCGATACAACTCAGGGAAGCGCAAGTCATAGCAGATGCTCATGCCGATGCGGTAGGTGTTGCCGTCGACCGATGCCAGGTCAAAGGTCACGGTTTGCCCGCCGCGTTCGAGGACGCAGGACTCGTCGTAACTCTCCTGTCCATTGTCAAAACGGAACAAGTGAATTTTGTCGTAGCGTGCAACGCACACGCCGCGTGGATCAAAGACCAGTGAGCTGTTTCGAGCCCGCGCCGGTTCCGTCGTTGCCAAGGGCAACGTGCCGCCAGCGATCCATATCCCGAGTCTTCGCGCGCTCTGACTCAAAAAGTCCTGAATGGGGCCGCTGCCAAACGGTTCCTGAACCTCCAGCTTGTCGCTGTCCTGCAAACCCATGAGACAAAAATACTCAGGCAAGACAGCCAGTTCAGCTCCCTGGGCGGCGGCCTGTTCCAGCAGTTGCCCGGCTTGTACGAGATTACGCTCAACGCTGGTTCCCGAGACCATCTGGATCGCTGCCATCTTCATAAAACATCTTCCTTGTGAGGTGCAAGCCCTTGTCATCCTGCCGGCTCATTGGCCGGGCGGTCGCGTTGCCATCGTATACCGACTTCGGGCAGCGCCGGGTCTGGCCGGCAGGTCGTCGGGCGAATCATCTGGTACCCTTGACCGGATGTCTGTTCAACCCCGTCCCACCATGGCCCCTGGCCTGACCGTGCTGCTACTGTCCTTGCTGCTGGGGCTGCAACCTATCACCACCGATCTGTACCTGCCGGCGCTGCCCTTGCTCACCGAGGGCTTTGGCGCTTCCATGGCACAGGCCCAATTGACGCTGACTGCCTTGCTGCTGACCTTTGGCGTGTCGCAATTGATCTGGGGCCCGCTGTCGGACCGCTTTGGCCGGCGCCCGATTCTGCTGATCGGCATGAGTGCCTACGTGCTGGCCTCCATTGCCAGCACGCTGTCTTCGACCATGGAAATGCTGATCGTCTGGCGCACGCTGCAGGGCGCTGCCATGGGCGCGGGTGTGATGTGCGCGCGCGCCATCGTGCGCGACCTGTACGCACCGGCCCAGGGCGCGCGCGTCATGTCCAAGGGCTTGAGTGGCCTGGGTCTGATCGCCTGCCTGAGCCCACCGCTGGGTGGCTTGCTGGCAGACCTGTTCAACTGGCGCATCTCACTGCTCACACTGGCCATTTTTGGTGCCGTCACTCTGGCCCTGGTGGCGCTGCGCTTTGAAGAAACACTGCCGAAGAAGAACCTGCAGGCACTGCAGGGCGGCCATCTGCTGCAGACCTGGCTGCTGATTCTGCGCAACCCTACCTTTATCGCATTTTCGGCACTTGCTACCGCCTCTTACGGCTGCCTGTTCACCTTCCTGGCCTCCAGTTCCTTTGTCTTCATCAAGGTGCTGGGGCTGAGCACAACCCACTACGGACTGCTGGTGTTTTCGATGGCGTTTTCCTACCTGCTGGGCACCTTCTTGTGCCGGCACCTGCTCAACCGTTTTGATGTGCGCCGCACCGTCGCCATCGCAGGGGTGCTGAGCCTGTCCGGCGGCACCATCGCGGGCGTGCTGGCGCTGCTGGGCTGGCAAAGCGCATGGACCATCATGCCGCCGTTCTACCTCTTCATGCTGGGACACGGTATCCAGATGCCCTGCAGTCAAAGCGGCGTCGTCGGCCCCTTTCCCCAATCCGCCGGTGCAGCGTCTGCGTTGAACGGATTCCTGATGATGCTGGCCGTCTTCCTGATCGGCAACTGGCTTGGCACGCACATGGACGGCACCATCTTTCCGCTGGTCTACGGCATCTGGTTCTGGAGCGCCATGGTCGCGCTGATCGCCTGGACGCTGGTGCAAAAGCAGGGCAAACGAAGTGCAAGCTGATCTTGACTTGCACTACATCGCTTTGGCGGGACCTACGGCCTCCGGCAAGACGGCGGCCGCCATGGCCATTGCGCGTGAACGCGCGGTCGAGATCATCAGCGTGGACTCGGCTCTGGTCTATCGCGGCATGGACATCGGCACCGCAAAGCCCTCGAGCGCCGAACTGGCTGCGGTGCCGCATCACCTGATCAACATCCGGGATCCGCGGCAGGCTTACAGCGCGGCCGAGTTTGTGGCTGACGCGCGAGCACTCATCGCTGACATCAGCGCGCGCGGCAAGCTGGCGCTGCTGGTCGGCGGCACCATGCTTTACTTCAAGGCCTTGCGGGAGGGCCTGGACGCCATGCCCAAAGCCGATGCCAGCGTGCGTGCCGCTTTGGAACAGGAGGCGGCACTGCGCGGTTGGCCGGCGCTGCACAGCGAACTGGCCAAAGTGGACCCCTTGACGGCAGCGCGCTTGCAACCGGCGGATGCACAGCGCATCAGCCGTGCACTGGAGGTTTTTCGGATCAGCGGCCAAGCCCTCTCCTCATTTCACAGCGGTGGCAAGTTGAGCGCTGGCGCTGCAGCCAGCCAGAGCGGCCTGATGATTTCACTCGAACCCACAGAGCGCAGCTGGCTGCACCAGCGCATTGAACAGCGCTTCGATGCCATGCTCGCCAGTGGTCTGCTCGATGAGGTCAGGGCCTTGCGCGCGCGCGGCGACCTCGGTGCCGCTCTGCCTTCCATGCGCTGCGTTGGCTACCGCCAAGCCTGGGAGGCGCTCGAAGGTAGCTCACCGATGAGCGAACTGCGCGACAAGGGCATTTTCGCGACGCGCCAACTCGCCAAGCGCCAGCTGACCTGGCTGCGCGCCATGCCGGAGCGCCACGTCGTCGCCTGCGACGCGCCGGATGCGCTCGATCAGGTGCTGGCGCTGACGAGGCAGACATGAGTCTGGTTATCACCGATCTGAGCAAGCGCTACGGCGAGGTAGCGGTATTCAGCCATGTCTCACTGACCGTGGCGAGCGGCGAATTTGTCGCTATCCTGGGTGAGTCCGGCGTCGGCAAATCCACGCTACTCAATTGCATGGCCGGTCTGGACAACTGGGACAGCGGCTCCGTGCTGCTCGACGGACTGGATCTGGGCGCTTTAAACGACGAGCAGAAGGCACGCTTGCGGCGCGAAAAAACCGGCTTTGTATTCCAGGCCTTTCATGTGCTGCCGCATCTGGACGTGACGCAGAACGTGGCGCTGCCGCTGCTGCTGCTCGGTCAGCCTGATGACGCGCGGGTGCAGGCCATGCTCGATGCGGTGGGTCTGAACGGACTCGGGCCACGGCTGCCGCAACAACTCAGCGGCGGCCAGTTGCAACGGGTGGCCATTGCGCGCGCCCTGGTGCACCGCCCGTCCCTGCTGCTGGCCGACGAGCCGACCGGCAACCTCGACCCTGGCACCGCTGCCAAGGTGATCGACGCGTTGATCTCCCAAAGCCGCCTGCATGGCGCCTCGCTGGTACTGGTAACCCATTCCGACGCGGCGGCGCGGCGCGCTGACCGGGTGCTGCGCCTGACGGCCGAGGGTCTGCAGTCAGCGCGCGTACGACTCCAGGCCGACGACACCGATCTTTTGCAGCCCCAGGCGCTGTGAGGCGCTCAGCACCGCCGCCAGCGTGTCGTACTTGGCATTGGGATGCGAGCGGATGTGAATCTCCGGTTGTTCCGCCAGTTGCCCTGCTGCTTGAAGCCGCTGCTCCAGCGTGGCACGGTCTGCCAGTGGCTGGTCGTTCCACATGAGCTGATTCTCTGCCGTTACCTCGATTCTCACCACCAGCGGCTGCCGGCTCTGCGGTGGCGGCAGGCCCGCCGGCATTTCCATGTTGACCGAATGCAGCTGGATCGGGATTGTGATGATGAACATCACCAGCAGCACCAGCAGTACATCAATCAGCGGCGTGATGTTCATGCCCGAACTGAGTTCGGGCTCGGCCGCATCGAGCGCATCCTCAAAGTCAATGGCCATGATGCGCCGGCTCGGTGACAAAACCAATGTGCGCAATGCCGGCTTGCTGGCAGGCATACAGAACCCGTGCCACGGCCTCAAAGTCGGCCCGGGCGTCGCCCCGGATATGCACCGCAGGCTGCGGCAGCTGACCCGCAATCTGTTGCAGTCTGTCCTGCAGGCTTTGCGGATCGCTCAAGCGTGCGTCAAACCAGTAACTCTGGCCGGCAGCGTCGATGGAGATCAGCACCGTCTCGGGCTGACTCTGGCGCAGTTGGTTCGCCTGTTGCGGCAGGCGCACCGCGACGGAGGTGTTGATGACGGGAATGGTGATCAGGAAGATGATCAGGAGCACCAGCATGACATCGACCAGCGGCGTCGTGTTGATCTCGGACAGATCAGCGGCCTCGTCCGCCGCCTCCTTGAAGACAATAGCCATCGCTCAGGCGTCCCGACGCGTGCTGGCCTGTTGTTGGCTCTTGTCCATTTCGACCAGCAACTGGGTGTGCAGTTCCGAACTGAAACCCCTGACTGCGTGCAGGATGACGCGGTTGCGTCGCACCAGCCAGTTGTACCCAAGCACCGCCGGCACCGCCACCGCCAGTCCCAGGGCGGTCATGATCAAGGCCTCGCCCACCGGTCCGGCCACCTTGTCAATCGAGGCCTGGCCGGAAACACCAATTGTCACCAGCGCGTTGTAAATACCCCAGACGGTACCGAACAAGCCGACGAATGGTGCCGTTGCTCCCACGGTCGCCAGCACCGACAAGCCCTCTTGGCTACGCATCTGCAAACCCGCCACCGAGTGCACGATGTTCTGACTCAACCAGTCGCCCGCATCGACCTGGCGCGCCAAGCCCGGATGGCGCCGCGCCGCTTCCAGCGCCGACTGCAACACGGCGCGACAGGCACTTTCTGGATCCAGCGCCTGCGCGCGCTGCTGCCAGGTCTCGGCGCTGGCAAAGGCCTTGTTGGCAGACAGCACCTGAGCATTCAACTGACGCTGCGCGAGCCACTTGGCAATGATGAAATACCAGCTCAGCAGCGACATGAACGCGAGCAGCAGCAAGGTTGACCTGGCCACCCAATCGCCCTGCGCCCAGACCGAACGCAGGCCGTAGGGATTGCTCACCACCTCGGCCACTGGCGCCAGGATGGCGGCAGCACCGGATTGCGCCTGCGCCAGCGTGCCGACACACATACCCAACAGGAGCAGTGAAGAGGCGAGCCAGCGGGAACTGCGAATTGAAGCGGGTACGGTTCTTGACATGAGGGTTTCCTGAAAAAGGGTGGCTGACTATTTGCACTTGTCCATGGCAGCGGCGATCGGGATCGCGATGGCGCTGAGCAGACTGCCAGCCGCATTCGGGCCAATGCAATCGGGTTTGGCGGCGCCGGCCATGGCTTCGCTCAGGCGGTCGCGCTGCCCGGTGCCATTGATCTGCTCGTTGGCCATTTCGGCCAGGCTACGCTGACGCGGTGCATTTTTCATGCTGTAAGGATAAAGGTTCAGCGGCGCCGGTGCCCCGGAAGGTCCAGCCGGTGCGGCTCGGCTGGGTGCTTGTGGCGCCGTCGAGCCCTGCGCACTCTCCACTGGCGTGATGGCCGCCGGTCGCGCCGGCGCCTGGGTCGCAGCAGGTGCGGGTGCTGGGATGGGTACGGCTGCTGGTGCCGGCGCTGG
>JBAXOZ010000075.1:0-11518 GCA_037132975.1 Comamonadaceae bacterium | reverse complement strand
GATGCAGCGGTCCCAGACTTCGTGCTGGCAGGCCAGATCGGCGGCGGCCAGCAGTTCGCGCTCGCTCATGCCGCCACGCTGGTGCAGGTTGGCGCTGTAGTTCCATTCACGTATGCCGTCGCTGCGTAAACCAATTTGAATCGCGTACAGGGCCCGGTTCAGGCCGGCATGGAGCCGGGCGCTGTCCTTTTCCTGCGCCGTTAGCGGTTCCGGGCGTGCCGGTGCGCTGACGCGCTGTCCCAACTCTTCGAGTGCCAGTTGTTCGTAAAAGCCACGCACGCCGGCAATTCCTGCCAGCATCTCCTTTGCCGCTGCGCGATCAGCGTCAGACCTGGCCAACTGCAGCAAGGCGCGTGCCTTCCAGTAAACCCAGACCGCTTCGCGGCGTGCCTCTGCGCTCATCACCTCAATGGCCGGTGCCACTGCGCGCCATTGACCCTGGCGCAGTGCCGCGCGCACTTTCCAGCCCAGGTGTTCGTCGTCCAGATCGGCGTCGCTGGCCTTGGCAAAGTACTCGCTGGCGTGAGCCGACAAGCGCTGTGCCGCTTGCCTGCCGATCACGCCCCAGGCCCAGGAACGCTGCTCAGCGTTCAGGTGCACGCTCCAGTGGTTTTCCAGCACGCTGGCGGTGCCGTCGGGGTCGCTGGCTGCCATGCGGATCAGTGCCAGCACCACGGCTTCGCGCGAAACCCGCCGGACGGCGACCACGCGCTTGGCCAGATAGCGCGTCGCGTTGTTGCTGATCTCGTCGATGGGTGCTGCGGCGGCACTCGAGATCATGGCTGCAGCGGCCTTGGCAGCCTTCGGCCGATTCGCTTCCATGGCCAGACGCGCCTTGTGCCAGACATCGGCTTCGCTCAGCAGTTTGGCGGCGTACATTTGGGCTGCGCCATAGGCGCAGCCATCGTCCATTTCCTTCTGGCCGTACCACTGGCGCTTGAATTCGTTGACCCGTTCCGCGTTGCTCTGCAGCGGCTCCAGTGCCAGCGTGTAGCAGCGAACCTCCCGGTCGTCGCTCATGCGAAACAGCGTCTGCTCAGCGGCAAAATCAGTCCAGTAGCGGCGTTGCCCGAGTAGCAGCAGCCAGTCGTTGCGCAGCCGATCCTCCTGGTAAGTGCCTGCAAAGCGACTGAAGAACTGCTGCACTTCACTTGGCGCTGCCGTGTCCAGGCGGGCGCGCAGTTCCCAGTAGGCGGCCCAGGGCTCCAGCGGATGGCCGGCCACCTGCGGCAGCAGACTGCTCAGGCGCTTGCTGTTGCTCTTCTTGAAGGCCTGGCTCATCTCCACGATCAGCTCGTCGGTAGCTGTCCTGGCGGTGGCGCCGGGCTGGGCGTGGGACGGGGCAAGCGGCATCAGGACGAGGCATCCGGCGAGCGCAATCGATGTCAAAATGGGATGAAACTGCATGTGGGGATTATGGATAACTCCGACGGACAAAAGGCTTTGGAAAAAAAGGCCCTGCGCAAGCGCCTGATTGAACAACGTCTGAACCTGCCAGATCGACTACAGCGCGCTGACCTTCTGCAGCGCGTGATGCGCATCTGGCTGGTCGGGCGACCCGATGCGGTGATTGGCGCCTACTGGCCGATCAAAGGCGAGTTTGATCCGCTGCCGGCACTGCATCGCTGGAAGGAAGACGGTGAATTGCTGGACCAGCCGCAGCCGCGCCGCATCGGCCTGCCCGTGGTGGACAAGGTTCACAAGACCATGAACTTCCACGCTTGGTATCCAGGTTGCCCGATGGAAGAAGACGCCTATGGCATCCCCAAGCCCAAGGACACCGAGGTGATTGTGCCGACCCTGCTGTTTGTGGCCTGTGTCGGCTATGCCGCCGGCGGCTATCGGCTTGGTTATGGTGGCGGTTTTTATGACCGTATGCTGGCCACCCTGCAGCCGCGTCCAGTCACCGTGGGTCTGGGTTTTGCACCGGGGTTCTTGCCGGATTTTGAGCCGGAGGCGCACGACATGCCGCTTGATGCCATCCTGAACGACAACGGCGTGGTCTGGCCAATCTGACGATGGGTGTGGCTGATCTTCTCGATCCCCTGATCGATTCCTCGTTCAAGGGCTTTCCGCACAGCAGCCCCGCTTTGCGCCGGTCGCAGATCGGTGCCCAGGGCTGGAATGTCCTGCGTGGTGACTTGCCCTTGCCGCTGGCGCTGATCCGGCGTGACGTGATGCGACACAACCTGAGCTGGATGCAGGATTTCGCGAAAACGCGCGGCCTGGGTCTGGCGCCGCACGGCAAGACCAGCATGTCGCCGCAGCTGTTCCGACAGCAGCTTGACGCCGGTGCCTGGGGCATGACCGTGGCCAACGTGACCCAGTTGCGTGTCGCGGTAGCGGCCGGCGCGCAGCGCTGCCTGATTGCGAACCAGGTTTTTGCTGCGATCGATCTGCAGTGCATTGACGATTTGCTGCAAAGTCAGAACGGACTGCGCATTGTTTTTCTGGTGGACTCAGCCGATCAACTCGGCCTGATTGAAACCTGGCGGCAGGAGCACCCGGGGGCCCAGGCCTTTGAAGTGTTGCTTGAAATCGGTGTGCCAGGCGCTCGCACGGGATGCCGCGAAGTGACACAGGCGCTGGAACTGGCAGCCAGGCTCCATGCCAGCACGGCAGTGCGGCTGGTCGGCGTGGAGTGTTACGAGGGGCTGGCCGCCAGCGGCAACACAGAGCACGACCAGCCCTATGCCAGCCGCCTGATGGATCTGCTGGCGTCGGTGGCCAAAGCGTGTGACGAGCAAGACCTGTTCGACAGCAGCGACGTCCTGCTCAGCGCCGGTGGCTCGGCGATCTTTGATCTGGTGACCAGCGCCCTGCGTACAGTGCTTGGGCGACCGGTGCAGGGCTTGTTGCGCTCGGGCTGTTACGTGACAAGCGACCAGGGTAACTACAAACGGATGATGAGTGCAGTGGCGGCACGCACCGGCTGCGGCGCCGGTCTGGAAGCGGCGATGGAAGTTTGGGCGCGCGTTCAGTCCTGCCCCGAACCGGGTCTGGCCATTCTGGCGGTGGGCAAGCGCGATATTTCCTACGATCTCGAAATGCCGATCCCGCTGCTGCATTGCCGCCGTGACAGCACCGAGCCGAGCGCGGTACCAGCGGACTGGAAGATCAGCGCACTGAACGACCAGCACGCCTACCTGCGCGGCAGTGACGCCCAACATGCGGCGCTGCAGGTGGGCGATCTGATCTGCCTGGGCATTTCGCACCCCTGCACCACCTTCGACAAGTGGCGCTGGATGCCGCTGGTGGACGAAGACTACAAGGTGTGCGACGCCATCGTGACCTGTTTTTAGTCGGTTCGTATATACTTCATGTATATATTTAGCCGTTGGAGGACGCACCATGACTTACGCCCGGGTTTTTCAGTCTGGCAACAGCCAGGCGGTGCGCTTGCCCAAGGAGTTTCGGCTCGCTGCCGAGCGCGTGCAGATCTTCCGGCAAGGTGGCGACATCGTGTT
This sequence comes from Comamonadaceae bacterium, assembly GCA_037132975.1. Lineage (GTDB taxonomy): Bacteria > Pseudomonadota > Gammaproteobacteria > Burkholderiales > Burkholderiaceae_C > Rhodoferax. The sequence continues at coordinate 8,051 of JBAXOZ010000075.1, read as the reverse complement.
GCGCGAGCAACCCGCCAATGCCACCACCATCTTCGACGCGCTCAGCGCCTTGCCGGCAGACTTCATGGCCGATGGGCGCGCTGACGCGCCGCCCCAGGAGCGGGAGAGTTTCTAAATGACGGTCCGCTACCTGCTTGACACCAACATCTGCATCTACATTGCCAAGAACAACCCGGCTGCTGTTCGCGCGCGTTTCGAGCAGTACAGTGCCAATGCCATCGCCATGTCGGTCGTCACGCTCGGTGAACTGCGCCATGGCGCTGAAAAAGGCCAGATGCGTGAAAAATCTCTTACCACCTTGCAACAGCTTGAGGGCTTGATCCAGGTGATGCCGCTGACCGCCGCTGTGGGTCATCACTACGGCGCGATTCGCAGTAGTCTGGAGCGCGCAGGCTTGAGCATTGGCAATAACGACCTCTGGATCGCCGCCCACGCCATCGCGCACGGCTGGGTGCTGGTCACCAACAACGAGCGCGAATTCGTCCGCGTGAAGGGTTTAAGCGTTGAGAACTGGGTTGCGTGAACCTCTGCTTTTGGACTTGCGTGCGGTTTTTGGCAGGCGTGCCGCCAGCGCCGCCTCCAGCGCCAGACGCGCCCAGGGTGCCATGGATTGGGGCGACTCCAGCGCCTCATCGGGCACGCTGTAGTAGTTCATGCTCATGGGCTTGCCTTTGGCGAGATAGACAAAGCGCTCACAGCCAGCCGCTTCAAAGACACCGCGCGAGGTTTCGCTGGCCTTGAGCCAGAGCTTCTCACCGCTGCCCAGGTCCGCCAGTATCGCCAGCGTCAGGCCTTCAGTACTGATGCCGTAAGCGCCAAACATGCGCCTTGCCACGCAGGACCCCACCGTGGACAGCAGTTCACAGCAGTAGAGGGCAAATTCGCTGGCGGGTGCAGGCATGAGACAAACCTAACACTCGACGATATTGACCGCCAGCCCGCCGCGCGAAGTTTCCTTGTACTTGGTCTTCATGTCAGCGCCGGTCTCACGCATGGTCTTGATCACCTTGTCGAGCGAGACGACATGCTGCCCATTGCCGGCCAGCGCCATGCGGGCGGCGTTGACGGCTTTGACGGCGCCCATGGCATTGCGCTCTATGCAGGGTATCTGCACCAGTCCGCCAATCGGGTCGCAGGTCAGGCCCAGGTTGTGCTCCATGCCGATCTCGGCGGCATTCTCTACCTGTTCGGGGCTGCCGCCCAGCACCGCAGCCAGCCCGGCTGCAGCCATCGAGCAGGCCACACCAATTTCACCCTGGCAGCCAACTTCGGCGCCACTGATGGAGGCATTGAGCTTGTACAGCATGCCAATCGCTGCAGCCGTCATCAAAAACTCAATGACGGCGTCCTCGCCGACAGCAACGCCACTGCGCTGACCCTGATTCAGGACAAAGCGGTCGCAGTAGTGCAGCACCGCCGGAATGACACCGGCTGCACCGTTGGTGGGCGCTGTCACCACGCGGCCACCGGCGGCGTTCTCTTCGTTCACGGCAAAGGCGTAAACGTTGATCCAGTCCAGCACGGAAAGCGGGTCTGCCAGTGCGCGCTCGGCGCGTTCGCGCAGTTGCGCCGCCAGTACCGGGGCGCGCCGCTGCACCTTGAACGGTCCCGGTAGCGTGCCCTGTTCGGTGAGGCCGCGTTCGACACATTCACGCATGACACGCCAGATGTTGAGCAGACCGGAGCGAATCTCGGCGTCGCTGCGCCAGGTACGCTCGTTCGCCCACATCAGCTCGCTGATGCTCATCTGATGGAGCTGACACAGGCGCAGCAGCTCATCGCCCGAAGCAAAGGGGTAAGGCGTTTTCTCGAAGGCGTGCAGCACGGCTTCGTTGGCGGCACCCGCCGTAACAACAAAGCCACCGCCGACGCTGAGGTACTTGCTCTGCTTCAGCAGTTTGCCTTGCGCGTCTATCGCACTGAACTTCATGCCGTTCGGATGCTCAACCATGGCCTGGCGCTGGTACAGCAGCAGATGCTCGCTCGGGTTGAAGACGACGGGATGCTGGCCCAGCAATGACAGGTGTTTGCTGCTGCGCACCGCTTCCACCAGCGCAGGCACGGCTTGCACATCCACCGTGTCCGGCTTGTGCCCCATCAGGCCCAGCATGACGGCGCTGTCGGAGCCGTGCCCCTTGCCGGTGGCGCCAAGCGAGCCATAGAGTTCACACTTCAGGCTGCTCGTCGCGTCCAGCAGACCCTCGCGCTGCAGCGCCAGTGCGAACAGGCGCGCCGCCCGCATCGGGCCCACGGTGTGGGAACTGCTCGGTCCGATGCCTATCTTGAAAAGGTCAAAAACACTGATCGCCATGGCTTGATCTTAAGCGGCTTCAGCGTGGGCTTGCCATCAGGGAGCGTGCATCGCTTTCGTAATCTTTCAGGGCTTCCGTCAGGTGCCGCCGCTGCTCTGCGGTGCTGCTGTTGTGCAGGGCGGCCAGCGTGCTGCAGGTCTCGAACTGCAAGCGGGATGCGTAACTTCGGTAATCCGGATCAGGCGAAGACAGGGCGCGCGCTATCAGGCCGCGCATTTCCAGCTGGACGCCGGACTCGTCGCGCTTGCTGCCCAGCACTCGGCGCAAGGTCTGCAGCGTATCCTGCTGGCGCCGAAGCGCTTCGCGGTGATTCGAATCGGCGTCAAAAATCGAATCGGCCACGGCACTTTGCAGCTGGGCACGCTGTGCCTTGTCCAGCCTGCCGTAGAAGGCCTCAACGCGATCCAGCAGTTGCTTGAAGCGGCGCTCCCGGCGTTCCAGCACGGTGCCGGCAAGCCACTCTTCACGCCACTTCTCGGCTCGCTTGTCAAACTGCTGCGTCAGGTGTGTCAGTTGCGCTGGCGTCAGCGTGGGGGCGATCGCCAGCACCGTCGGTTCGGCGCCATCGAGCAGCGCCTGCAGACGCGGCCGCAGTTCGTCAGCCACCGCGCAGAGCTGCCCGGCGCTCACGCTGGTGCCGGCCATGCCCAGCAGCTTTTCCAGTGTGGCTGCGTATAAGGGTAGTTCATGCTGGCGGTGCCAACTCTGCAGCGTCGCCAGATCGCTGCGCACCCGGCTTGACTGCCCCGGCGTGAAATCAAGGTAGCTGTCGAGCCACCAGTGGCCCAACTCCGGGGCATTGTTGTAAGCCAGCTTGACGGCGCTGCAGCCTGAGAGCAGCAGTGCGGCCAGCAGCACGCCGATAATGTGGCGAAGCTTGAGGAATTGACTTGCTGAAAGACCGGAGAAGGGCATGACTGATATTTCAAAAAACTCCACAACGCCGGGCGCTGTGGATGTGGTGATCATGGCGGCTGGCAAGGGCACGCGCATGAAAAGCAAATTGCCTAAAGTGTTGCACCTTTTGGCCGGACGCGCTTTGCTGCAGCATGTGGTCGATACTGCGGTCGAGCTTTCAGCACGTCAAGTGATCGTGATCACCGGCCACGGCGCAGCCGAAGTGGAGGCCGCGCTGACTGGCAACAGAGATGCAACTGAGCGCTTTGAACTCGACTTTGTACGCCAGGAACCGCAGCTCGGCACCGGGCACGCGGTGCAGCAGGTGTTGCCGGTGCTGCGTGACGATGGCGTCGTCGTGATCCTGTCGGGCGATGTGCCGCTGATACGCGCCGACACCCTGCGGCAATTGATGGCCGCTTGCGCTGGCAGCAAACTGGCACTGCTGACCATTGATTTTGCCGACCCCACCGGCTACGGCCGCATCGTGCGCCGTGGCGAGGCGGTGCAGGCCATCGTGGAACAAAAGGACGCCAGCGCCGAGCAGCGTGCCATCACCGAGGTTTACAGCGGCATGATGGCGCTGCCGGCTCGCCAACTCAAGCAGTGGCTGGCGCGGCTCGACCGCAACAACGCGCAGGGCGAGTACTACCTGACCGACATCGTGAAATTTGCCGTTTCCGATGGCGTTGGCGTGGTGGCGCACAAGATCACCGATGCCCTGCAGGTGGCCGGCATCAACAGCCCGCTGCAGCTGGCCGAACTGGAGCGTGCCTGTCAAAAGCGGATTGCCTTACAGCTGATGGAGCAGGGCGTGCGCCTCGCCGACCCGGCGCGCCTGGACGTGCGCGGCGGCCTGCAGTGCGGAGCCGACGTCTCCATTGACGTGAACTGTGTTTTTGAAGGCCGGGTCACGCTGGCCGACGATGTGCGCATCGGCCCCAACTGCGTGATTTCGAATGCCAGCATTGGTGCGGGTGCGGTGATCCATGCCTTCAGTCACATCGAGGGTGGCGCCCCCGGTTCGAAAGACTTCATCGAAGTTGGCGCCGGCTCACTGGTCGGGCCCTATGCGCGGCTGCGCCCGGGCGCCAAACTGGGGGCCGAAGTGCATATCGGCAACTTTGTCGAGGTCAAGAATTCGAGTCTGGCGCGCGGCGCCAAAGCCAATCATCTGGCCTATCTGGGTGACACCACGGTCGGTGAGCGCGTCAATTTCGGCGCCGGCAGCATCACTGCCAACTACGACGGCGCCAACAAACACCGCACCGTGATTGAAGCCGACGTGCACGTCGGCAGCAACTGCGTGCTGATCGCGCCGCTCACCGTGGGTGCCGGTGGCACCGTGGGTGGCGGCTCGACCCTGAGCAAGGACACGCCACCGGGTGCACTGAGCGTGGCGCGCGCCAGGCAGGTCAGCATCCCCAACTGGAAGCGGCCGAGCAAAACAAAATAGGGTTCTGGTACTCGTAAATTTGTCATTGCGGACTCGATCCGCAATCCAGAGTGTGTTTTGCACTGGATGCCGGATCGGGTCCGGCATGACAAGTGCATTGTTAGATTTCCGTCTCTTTAAGCTGGCTTGCCGGGCAGAGGCAGCCGGGCGCCGAACTTGCTGCGCTTGATGCTGAAGAAGGTCTTGACGTTGCGCACGTTCGCATCCACCGTAAAAAGCTGCTGCACCAGCGCCAGATACTCCGGCATGTTGGCGCAGTGCACCACCAGACAAAAATCGGGCCCGGGCGAGACGCGGTAACACTGCTGCACCGCATCCTGCGCCGCCACGCGCTGCTCGAACGCCTCCAGCGCGGCATTGTCCTGCCGGTCCAGTGTGATCTCCACAATGGCGCACAGACCGTGACCCAACACCGAGGCCAGTTTGTCCACACTCAGGATGGCAATTTCGCGCTCGATCAGGCCGGCCTCGTGCAGCCTTTTCACGCGTCGCAAACAGGTTGGCGGTGAAATGTGAAGGCGCTCCGCCAGTGCCTGGTTGCTTGGCGCGGCGTCGGTCTGCAACTGCGCGAGCAACTGCAGATCGGTGGCATCCAGAACAAGCGAAGTCATTCGGATGGCACGGCGGACAGGTTCAGCCTAGCGTGCCTGCAGCTTGGCGGCGGCGCGGCGGCGTTCCAGAAAGGCCTGCAACTCACCGACCACACCCTTGCGAAAGGCCAGCACGCACAGCACAAAAATGACGCCGATGATCACATTGACCCAGGAACCGACCTTGTCGGCCAACATGTCCTGCAGCGAAATCACGATGCCGGCACCAAACACCGGGCCGAAGAAGGTGCCCACACCGCCCAGCAGGGTCATCAGAATCACCTCGCCCGACATCGACCAGTGCGTGTCCGACAAAGTGGCAAAACCCATGACCAGGGTCTTGAGGGAACCGGCCAGACCGGACAGCGCGGCCGACAGCGCAAAGGCCAGCAGCTTGTAGCGGTCTACCTGGTAACCCAGCGAGATGGCACGTGGCTCGTTCTCGCGAATCATCTTGAGCACTTGCCCGAAAGGTGAATGCACGATGCGCGAGATAGCCAGAAAGGTCGCCACAAAGACCGCCACCACCAGGTAGTACATGGCCGTATCCGAGGCCAGTGAGAACTGGCCGAACAGGGCGCCGCGTGGCACCCCCTGCAAACCGTCTTCACCACCGGTAAAGGATGCCTGAAGGCAAACAAAAAATACCATCTGGGCAATCGCCATCGTGATCATGGCGAAGTAGATGCCCTGGCGCCGGATCGCCACCAGACCCACCACGACACCGATCACGCCAGCGCCCAGCATGCCGGCCAGGATGCCCAGCTCGGGTGTCCAGTGCTGCATCTTGATCAGCCAGCCCGTGATGTAGGCGGCGGACCCAAAAAACGCGGCGTGCCCGAAGGACAGCAAGCCGGTAAAACCGAGCAGCAGGTTGAAGGCGCTGGCAAAGATGGCAAAGCACAGCAGCTTCATGACAAACACCGGATACAGGCCGATCATGGGCGCCAGCAGCGCCAGAATGAACAGACCGATGTAGGTGATTCGAATCAGTTTGGCAGCGGGGGTCATGAATCAGGTTTCCTTGCCAAACAGCCCGGCCGGGCGGAACATCAGCACGATCACCATGATGACAAACACCACAATGCTGGAGGCTTCCGGGTAGAAGACGCGGGTCAGTCCTTCCACCACACCGAGACCCAGACCGGTAATGATGGAACCCATGATGGAGCCCATGCCGCCGATCACCACCACCGCGAAGACCACGATGATCAGGTTCGAACCCATCAGCGGATTGACCTGGATGATGGGCGCAGCCAGCACACCGGCCAGCCCGGCCAGTGCAGCGCCGGCGCCGTAGGTCAGCATCACCATCAGCGGCACGTTGATGCCAAAAGCCTGCACCAGCGGCGCATTTTCGGTGCCGGCGCGCAGGTAGGCGCCCAGCCGTGTGCGCTCGATCAGGTACCAGGTACCCAGGCACACCAGCAGCGACACCAGCACGACCCAGGCACGGTAGTTGGGCAGCACCATGAAGCCCAGATTGGTGGCGCCGGAAAGCAGCGCCGGTACATCGTAATTCTGGCCAGAGGCGCCGTAGAGCTCGCGGAAAATCCCCTCGAAGATCAGCGCCAGGCCAAAGGTCAGCAGCAATCCGTACAGCGGATCGAGCTTGTACAGATGCTTGAGAAAAAGACGCTCGATGACGACGCCCAGCGTACCCACCGTCAGCGGTGCCAGCAGCAGCGCAGCCCAGTAGTTGATGCCGAACTTGTCGAGCATGATCCAGGCCGCAAACGCACCCAGCATGTAAAGCGCACCGTGCGCGAAATTCACGACTCCCAGCAGACCAAAGATGACCGCCAGGCCGAGGCTGAGCATGGCGTAAAACGCGCCATTGACCAGCCCCAGCAAGAGCTGGCCCAGAAAAGCCTGATGGGGAATGCCGAAAATTTCCATGAAGGGGTGCTAACTCATGTCCTGAATGCTGAGCTCGTTCTCGTCATCGCGAGGACGTAGTCCGTGGCGATCCATGAATGGATTGCCGCGCTTCGCTCGCAATGACGAAGGGAGGGGCCTCGCAATGACGAAAACTCAATTTGCCACTGCCTTATTTCTTCAGCAAGGTGCACTTGGACTCGGCCACCGTGGTGAAAGACTGCTCGCCAGGGATCTTGGCGATGGTCTTGTAGTAGTCCCAGGGCGTGCTGGAGTCCTTGCTGGATTTCACTTCGAACAGGTACATGTCATGAATCATGCGGCCGTCGGCGCGGATCTGGCCCTTGCTGTAGAAATCGTCAAACTTCATGGTCTTGAGCGTGCTCATGACTTTTTCTGTGTCGGTGGTGCCGGCAGTTTGTACGGCCTTGAGGTAGTTCGCGGCAGCGGAGTAGTCGGCAGCCTGCAGGCTCGATGGCATGCGCTTGTATTTCTCGAAGAAGCGCTTGGCAAACTTGCGCGACGCGTCGTCCTGGTTCCAGTACCAACTGTCAGCCAGTTGCAGGCCCTCGGTATTGGCCAGGCCCAGACTGTGCACGTCGTTGATGAACACCAGCAGACCGGCGACCTTCATGGTTTTGGTAATGCCGAACTCTTTAGCCGCCTTCATGGCGTTGGTAAAGTCACCCCCCGCGTTGGCCAGTCCCAGAATCTGTGCTTTGGAGGACTGCGCCTGCAGCAGGAAGGCGGAGAAGTCGGAGGCGTTCAGGGGGTGCCGTGCCTGGCCAGCAACCGTGCCGCCGTTGGCCTTGACCACCGTAGCCGCGTCGCCTTCAAGCGAGTAGCCAAAGGCGTAGTCAGCCGTCAGGAAGTACCAGCTCTTGTTGCCGGCCTTGACCAGCGCCGTGCCAGCCACCT
>JBAXOZ010000074.1:0-11705 GCA_037132975.1 Comamonadaceae bacterium | reverse complement strand
ACTGAAAGCGCCAGACACCAGTCCGCCCAGGCACGCGCCTTGTCCTGCGGTGTGCGCAGCAGATAGGCCGGCGGATAGCTGACGATCACTGCAATGTCCTGGTAACGGTAAACCTGACCGCGCAATTTGCCCAGGGGAATCGTCGCCACATCAGGCACACTGCCCTGCAGCAGGGCCTGCGCTGCAAATCGGCCCAGCGCCAGAATGACTTTGGGCTGCACCAGCGCCACTTCGCGGCGCAGGTAGTTCTCGCAGGTCGCAAGGTCCTGCGCCTGCGGATTGCGCGCAACGGCCGGCCGGCACTTGACTACATTGCTGAGGTAAGCGGCACGCGCATCGACACCGCCACGCTGCACGCCAACGGCCTTGAGCATGTTGTCAAGCAATTGACCGGCCTGCCCGACAAAGGGCGCGCCCAGCCGTTCCTCGTTATCGTCGGGCGGCTCACCCAGCACCAGCCAGTCGGCTTGACGCGACGCAGCGCTGCCTCCAAACACTGCGGCACGACGCCCTTGGCACTGGCCACAGGCCTGGCACTGGGCGATGGTCTGACTCAAGGCATCCCACTGCATCGTGGCAATGCCGTCTGTCAGTGCGTTCGATCCTCCGGGCTTCACTTCCACGGATGCGGTCGGCACCATCGGTGCGATCGGTGTGGTCAACGCTGGCAGGGCAGTTGCGCTCTCAAGCACGGCCTCAGGCCACCAGACGCGCACGCCCATCTCCTGCAACATGGCACGTTGGCGGCTATCAAGATCGAGGCTCATGGCTGCATTCTCACCGAATCACAAGCGCAGGTTCATCACCACCGCGTCTTCACGCTGACCCTGCGTCGCCGGGTAATACGATTTGCGCTCGCCGACTCTTGTGTAGCCACTGGCTTCGTAAACTTCCATGGCGCGCTGGTTGCCGGCGCGCACTTCCAGCCAGAGCCAGTCTGCGCCCTGCCCTTTGGCCCAGATCGCCAGTGCATCCAGCATGACGCGGGCCCAGCCTTGACGCTGGTAGGGCGGCGCCACGGTGATATTGAGCAGATGCACTTCGTCGACCCCCTTCATGGCCACAAAATAGCCGAGCAGGGTTTCATCGGCGAGCAGCAACTGGGCCTGGTAACCCGACTGCAGCGAATCCGTAAAGTTGGCCCTCAGCCAGGGGTGCGCGTAGGCCTGCTGCTCGACCCGCAAGACGGCATCCAGATGCTGCTCGGCCAGCGGCTCAAAGCGCGCTTCAACGGCCTTGAGCACCGCACTCACAAAACGCCTTTCTGCGCTGCACGCTCCAGCGTGGTTTGTGCCACCTTGTCGCGCAGATAAAGCGGTAGCGCCTGCGCTGGCTCCAGCGCCGCGCCGCCGGCCAGCAGTCGGGGTGCGAGTCGCAACATGGCCGTTGCCGTGGGCATTGCATGGAAGCGCTGCGTCATTGCAGCCGGCAATCGCGCCGCGTAGCTGCCGAAGACATTGCCCGCCAACCGGCACTGTGCGTCGCCCTGCAGGTCTTCCGGGTGAAGCAGCTCGTAGTCGCCGCTCTGCGTCCATTGCCCCTGCTCAAACTCGTAGTAGGCCAGATACATCTCATCCATCCGTGCGTCGAGCAAGGCGGTGACCAGGTAGCGATCCTGTGTCGGCGCAAATTGAAAGCGCGCTTCTTCGGCCAGCGCCAGCAAGGTGTCGATCGGCAGCACCTTGAGCTGCGCGCCAAACGCCAGACCCTGCGCCACCGAACAGGCCGTGCGCAGACCGGTGAAGGAGCCCGGTCCCCTGCCAAAGGCGATGGCATCGAGTTCGCCCAACTGCAGGCCGGCCTGCAACATCAGATCCTGAATGACGGGGATCAGCTGAGTTGAAGTTTTTGCACCGCCCTCGCCGCTGTGCTGCCAGGTCTGGCAGACACCCGATACGGTACGCTGGACTGCCACCGACATGAGCTCGGTGCTGGTATCAAAAGCCAGCAGCTTCATCGCCTGACCCCGGCACGCACGCCAAACAGAATGCCCATGGTCACCAAGGCCAGGCCAGCGGCGAGATTCCAGTGCAGCGGCTCCCCCAACAACAGCACCGCGCCCAGGGCCGAGAGTCCGGGCACCAGCGCAGTAATCATGGTCGAGCGTACCGGACCGAAGTACTGAATCATTTTGGTAAACGCAATGCCCGAGATCACCACCGAACCCCAACCCTGGTACAGGGTCTGGAACAATACTTCGCGCCACGGTGCGACAAACACATGGCCAGCCACGGCACCGCTGAGCACCAGCAATGCGTACAGCGGCACGAAGCTGAAAAATGCGAAGGCGGTTACCGCAATGGTGGCACGCACGGCGTCAAGCGCATGCCTGCGTGCCAGCACGCTGTACATGGCCCAGCAAGAGGCAGCCAGCATGAACAGCAAATCCCCCTTCCAGACCGAGCCGCCCTCAAAGGCACGCAGCAGACTGGCGCCACCGACCAGCAGATCCCCCAGCACGATCAGCCCGAGCCCGAGAGCGCGCGCCGCCGTCACGCGATCCTTGAGCAGCCACAGCGCCAGCAAGGTGGTCCACAGTGGCAAGCTGCCCGGCATCAGCACGGATGCGTGCAGCGCCGGTGCAAAAACAAAGCCGTTGTAGGCAATCAGGGCGTAGAGCAAACCACCAAACAGGCCAACCATGCAGGTCACGCGCCAGGGCAAGGGCGACAAGCCGAGCAGACAGGCGTGGCCTTGGCCCAGCACGCGGTCGCGCCGAACCAGCCAGGCGCCCCAGGGCAGCAGGATCAGACTGGCACCCAGGATGCGACAAAAAGCGATGTCAAAAGGCGTCAGCGTGCCACCGCGCGCCGGATCGGCCGAAGCGCGCGCAATCAGGATGAAGGAGGTCCAGATCAGTACCGTCACCAGCGCAGCCGTCAGACCCACCGTGCGTGGAGAAAAGCCACTGCTTGGAAGGGTCGATGTGGAATGCATGGCAGCCATTATCAGTGAGCGCAAAAGACGCTCGCGATCACTTGGTGGCGGCGCGCGGTACTGATTCAAAGTGCCAGAGGGTTTACCCCGATTTTTTCGACTTTCAATGGGTTATATGATCTAAATCAAAAAATCGCACGGGCGTTCTATTTTGCATTTCAGCCTCACATAACCGGAGAACACGAATGATCAATTTCAAGGCTTCATGGGCCGCACTGGGCGCGGCACTGCTGGTCGCTGCTTGCGGCGGCGGAGACGGAGGACCCCTGGGTACGCAGGATGCAAAGCCGGCACGAGGCGCGCTGATGCAAAGCCCACCGCCGCGCATCACTTCCATGACCGCTGCTGACTTCACCGCCATCCTGACCGCCAAGTCAGCCAGCTTGCTGCAACTTGCCGGCGCACCGGTTTGCGGCGTTGATGTGCAGTACATCAAGTACGGTACCGTGGGTGGCGCTGGCGAGGCAACCGATGCGTCCGGCGCCTTGATGGTTCCTACCGGCAGCAACGCCAAGTGCACAGGCGCACGCCCGATCGTGGTCTATTCGCATGGCACCAATATCACCAAGAGCTACAACCTGGCCAACTTTGCCGACGACACGAACCCGGCGTTTTCAGAAGCCGTGCTGTTGGCGGCAATGTACGCAGCGCAAGGTTATATCGTGGTGGCGCCCAATTACGCCGGCTACGACAGCTCCAGCCTGAGCTACCACCCCTACCTCAATGCCGATCAGCAGTCCAAGGAAATGATCGATATTCTGGCCGCCGCAAAGAAGGCTTTGCCGACCCTGATTTCGCCCACCACGGCCAGCGCCAAGCTCTTCCTGACCGGCTATTCGCAAGGCGGCTTTGTCGCCATGGCGGCCCACCGCGCCATGCAGGCAGCAGGCATACCCGTCACGGCCTCGGCCCCGATGTCGGGTCCGTATGCCCTGGCAGCGCAATCGGATGCAACCTTCTACGGCAACGTGAATGCCGGCGGCACCATTTTTTCGCCAATGATTTTCACCAGTTTCCAGAAAGCCTATGGCAATCTGTACACGGCACCGTCCGACATCTACGAAGCGGCTTACGCCACCGGCATTGAAACCCTGCTGCCAGGTGCTTACGATTTCACGACGGTCGTGACCAGCGGCAAGCTGCCGCAACTTGCACTCTTCAGCAACACGCCACCGGCACCGGCCTTTGCCGCCATCACACCACCCACGGGCACCGGTGCCACCGACGCCCTGTTCGCCATGGGCTTTGGTCCAAACAACCTGATCAAGAACAGCGCGCGCGCCGCCTACCTGGCCGACGCCATGGCCAATCCTGACGGTGTGGTTCCGGCCTTCACCACCGGCGCGCCATCGGCCACCGCCAAGAACCCGATACGCATCGCCGGAGCAAAGAACGACCTGCGCGGCTGGACTCCCGCTGCACCCGTTTTGCTCTGTGCCGGCAATGGCGACCCGACCGTCTTCTACAGTCTCAATACCGGCCTGATGAAGGCGCTGTGGGGTGCTCTGCCGGCAGGCCTGGTCACCACGCTGGATGTCGATTCGGCCGTGACCGGCGCGACCGATCCATTCGCTGCCGCCAAGATGGGCTTTGCGCAGACCAAACAGGCCATGGCTGTGGCTGCTGGTGCCAATGCGGCAGCGACCATAACGGCCGCCTACCACGGTACGCTGGTGCCGCCCTTCTGCAACGCAGCAGCGCGTGGCTTCTTCTCGCAGTTCTAATTCGACGGAGCAAACCCCATGAAACACACACTTCTTTCGGCATCCGTCATTGCTGCGCTGGCCTTGGGTGCGTCCAGCGCCATGGCCGAGGGCATCACCCTCAAGCTCGGCTGGGTCAACCTGGAGCCCAATTCTTCCGCAACACCGGTGACGGGTCCCTTCACGCCCATCGATACACTGGGTCTGAAGGTGCAACCTCAATCAACCCTGTTTTTCAGCGTGGCTAAAGACATCAGCCCCAACATGGAACTCGAACTGGCAGCCGGTCTGCCACCGAAGCACGATGGAACCCTGGTCATACTCAAGCCAACCGGCGTCCCCGGCAGCGTGGCCGCACTCGATGGTCAGGTCATCTCCCGGGTACGACAAGTCGCGCCCACGCTGTTTGCCAATTACAAGTTCGGCGATAGCAACAGCCAGGTTCGTCCTTTTGTCGGTGTCGGCCTCAATTTCACACGCTTTGACCAAACCGAATCGACACCTGTCAACGATGCGATCAACGGCGGTGCAACCACCATCAAGATGACGGATTCCTTTGGTCCGGCAGCCCAGGTTGGCGTCAGCATGAAGCTCGGTGGTCCGTGGTCCGTCACGGGTTCCTGGTCCACAGCGCGTGTCAGGAGCACCGTCACCACCAACACGCTGGGCATCGAGCGGACATCGGAAATTACTTTCCATCCGTCTGTAGCCACGGTGGCTGTCGGCTACAGCTTCTAACCCGAAAAGAAGACGCTGGCGGTAACGCCGCGTTGATTCGGGCCTTCGGTCAGGGTCATGCGCGCTTTGTGCAGGTCGGCGATGCGCCGGCAAATCGCCAGACCCAGGCCGGTGCCGGGTTGGTCCTGGCTGGCGATGCGGTAGAAGCGCTCGAACACGCGGTCCCGTTGCGAGGCGGGAATGCCGGGGCCGTCGTCACTGACCTCGATCACCAGGCCAAACAGGTAGTGGCTCAGCGCCACATCAATACGCCCACCACGCGGCGTGTAGCGGATCGCGTTGTCCACCAGATTGGATAGCAGCATGGCCAACATGTCTGCATTGCCGGGAAGCATGGGTAGATCAGGCTCCACCGCCAGCTCCAGCGTCTGTTCACGCTGCAATGCCAGTGGCGCCAGTTCGGCACAAACCGCCTCGGCGAGCTCACCAATATTCACCGGTTTGGAGTCCGGCAGGGGCTGGTCCGGATCAAGCCGCGCCAACGTCAGCAATTGACCGACCAGACGAGTGCTTCTTTCCACGCCGCGCTGCAGTTGCTCCAGACCCTGCTTGCGCTCCTCGGCGCTGTCGGCTCGGCGCACTGCATGCAGCTGCGCCTGTATCGCTGCCAGCGGCGTTCGCAGTTCGTGCGCTGCGTTGGAGGTGAATCTTCGCTCGCCCTCGATGGTGTGACTGACCCGCAGCAGCAACTCGTTGAGCGCCAATACCATGGGGCGTACCTCACCGGGTGCACTGCTCGCGTCAAGTGGCACCAGGTTGTCCGGCTTTCGTCTCAAAATTTCACGCGTCAGCACGCCCAACGGGTTCAGACCCCGGTTGATGGAAAACCAGAGCAGCACAATCAAGACCGGCAGGCCCAGGGCCAGCGGACTGGCAAGGTGCCAGACAATCGTGCGCACCAGCCGGTTACGCAGATCGTAGGCTTCTGACACGACGATCCTGAAGTGCCGGTCCTGGTCCCACACCGCGTAATGACGCCAGGTCCGGTCCTGCGCATCGGTGGTCTCGGAATAAGCATCCTGCAGTGTCATCGGTGTGGCAGGTGCATTGGCGGATCGCAACAGCAAGACACCTTCACCATTCCAGACCTGGTAGCGAAGATTCTTTTCATATTCCTGTTGCATGGACCGAATCGCGCCAGTAACGACGGGCGCTGGGACCGAGCCCGGGGCGCCCTGATTCGCCTTGCCGGCCCGGGTCTGGGACAGGCGCTCGGGAAGGTGCGGCCACTGGTTGAGAATTCTCTCCAGGGTCGGCGCCGGACCGCGCTCGGGAATCATGACCGGATCGGTTTCATCCGGATCGACCACACGCAGCAAAGCCAGTGCCGTTTGCGCCAGATGAACGTCAAACAGTTCATAGACTTCGTCCACACTGTCACGTACGGTGAGCCAGGCAACGACCGCCCAGTAGGCAAAGCTGACAACCACCAGACCCACCAACAGGCGCCGACTCAGCGAGTGCCGTGGCTGCGCCCTCACGCCTCGTCCCGGGCGATGGTGTAGCCAACACCGCGCACAGTTTTCAGAATGTTCGCGCCAATTTTGCTGCGCAGATTGTGGATATGCACCTCAACCGCATTGCTGTCAACGCTGCGGTTCCAGCCGTAAAGCGACTGCTCCAGTTGGGCCCGTGTCAGGACCCGCCCGGCGCCTTCCATCAAGACTCTGAGCACGTCGAATTCGCGCTTGGAAACGTTGACCGGTTCACCATGAAGGCTCAGCACACGGGTATCCAGGTCCAGACTCAACGGACCGACTGTGAGCATGCCACCGCCACGACCGGAACGCCGGATCAGCGCGCGCAAACGTGCCACCAGTTCCTCCATGTCGGTCGTCTTGACCAGGTAGTCGTCAGCCCCGCAGTCCAGACTTGTGACCTTGTCGTGCGTTGTATCGCGCGCGGTCAGGATCAGGATGGGCAACTTGTTGCCCTGTGCACGAACCTTGCGCAATACATCCAGACCACTCATGTCGGGCAAGCCGATGTCCAGCACCATGGCCAGAAACTGCTCCGACTCCAGCACGTCAAGAGCGGCACCGCCATGGCGCACCCAGGTCACGGTAAAACCCCACTTGCCCAGAGCGGCCCGCAGGCCGGCTCCCAGCAGGGCGTCGTCTTCAGCGATTAGAAGTCTCATGGTTATTGATCGAATGCGTTTGACTGTCACCAAATTGAAACACAGTGCTTACCCTGACAAGCGCCAAAACAGCTAGGGTTAACACCAAGAAAAGCCCCCAAATCCTGCCAATGCTGAGCAGATCTTAAGGTTCCGGAAATTACTTAAGGTCATTGTCAGTCCAACACCTTACGCTGTCCCTTCAATGCAGCCATTTACGGCTTTGATGTGGCAAGAGGTGTTTCACGCATGGTACAAAATTACACAGTCTCCTTTCTCCGCTTGTGCCGGGTCGCCGGTGCGGCCCTGCTGCTGGGCTTTTTGCCGGGCCAGGCCGCCTTGGCCGACGCAGACCCCATGGCCAATGCCAGAGTGGTTGGCGAGAAGCGTTGCAGCGATTGCCACGACACCGAGAATGCCCTGTTTGGCCATACGCAGCACGCCAAGGCGTTCCGGGAAAATCCACGCAACGACACTGAAAAAGCGGTCTGCGAGGCCTGCCATGGCAACGGCTCTCTGCACGTTGCCGACAGCAAGGACAAGAGCAAGATCATCGGCTTCTCCAAGGGCTGGAATACGCCGATCGAGCGGCAGAACGCCCAGTGCCTGAATTGCCACTCGGGTGGCCAGCGCCTGCATTGGCCGGGTTCCATTCATTCCACCAACAAGCTGGCATGCTCCGACTGCCACAACCCGATGGCGCGCTTCTCTGCCAACGGCCTGATGAAGAAGGCTGGCATCACGGAAACCTGTCAGACCTGCCACCAGCAACAGCGCGCAGAGTTCCGCAAGAAGTCCCACATGCCGGTACCTGAAGGCAAGATGACCTGCGAAGACTGCCACAACCCGCACGGCTCCAGCGCCAAGCGCCTGCTCAAAGCCGACAGCATCAACGAGCTTTGCTACACCTGCCACGCCGAGAAGCGCGGGCCCTTCCTCTGGGAGCATGCGCCGGTACGGGAAAACTGCATGAACTGCCACAGCCCGCATGGCTCCAACGCCGAAAAGCTGCTGATTCAACCGCGCCCCTTCCTGTGCTCGGGTTGCCACAGCACCACCGGCACCATGGGTCACGCGCTCTGGGGCAACAACACCACCGGCAACACCGGCTCTGCGGTCTCGCCGACCAATCTCAACGGCGCAGTCCTGGGCAACGCACCCAACAAGCGCATGACAGGTCGCTCCTGCCAGAACTGCCACTCGACGATTCACGGCAGCAACAGCCCTTCCGGCGCCCGCTTCCAGCGCTGACCTGACAAGGAAGTACCGCAAATGGCTCAGATCAAGAATTCCGGGAGTTATCCAATGACCGCGCGTCCCCGCATAAAACTATTCGCTGCCTGCATTGCTGCTGCACTCGCCCAATGGGGCGCAGGCAGTGCCCTGGCTGACTCTGGTGTCGGCGTCGACACAGCCCTGGGCAATGCGCTCAACACCCCGGGTCGCGCCAGCGTGCCCCGACCACTAGACCCGGATGGCTCCGATAGCGTGCGTCGTTCGCCGAGCGGCCAGCTGTATGGCCTGCCTGAAGAGAGGCCCGCTGATGACATCACCAAGAGTGCCAGCGGTTGGGAATACTCCGGCAACTTCGAGGCGGGCCTGATCGGTGGCACGGCCGGTGAGAAGAACGCACTGTTTCGCAAGTACAAGGACCTGAGCAACGGTCTGGCACTGAACTATTTCGAGTTCGAGGGCGACAAGCCCAACACGGCGAACTTCGTGCAGGCCTTCGGTGGCGGTGCCGGGCAGAACGACCAGTTTTACGGCCTCCAGTTGGGGCGTTACAACGACTGGAAGCTCAAGCTTTTCTACACCGAGACCCTCCACGTCTTCAGCGACAACTGGAAGTCGCTCTTCAACGGCGAGGGAACCGGCAACCTGACGACCGGGCTGCCTGCGCCCACCATGGTCACCAGCGGCAACCCGACTGTTGGTGCGGCTCCTCTGGTAGCCTGCAGCGCAGCGGCACCCTGCTGGAGTTACGCTGGACAGACCTATTCGAACGTGGCGGCACTGGCTGCCATCAACGGCATCGTCGGTACCGCCAACGCCAGCACCGGCGTCATGCCGGCATCCGGCACGACGCCGCAATCCGGCATGGCCAAAGCCATCGCCGACAAACTGGCTGCCATGTCGGAGAGCGAGTTGAGTCTGGTGCGCAAGAAAGGCGGCGCGCGCGCCGATGTGACCCTGACCGACAACTGGAAGGGCTATGCCAGCTACAGCCAGGAACGCCGCACCGGCGCTCGCCCGTTTGCCATGAACGAGGCCAATATCTCGACCGAGATCGCCGAACCGATCGACTACACAACACATGAATTCCTGGGTGGTCTGCAATATGCCGATGCCCTGACGCAAGCCAATCTGAGAGCCTCGGTCTCGCTGTTCCGCAACAACATCAGCACGCTCAACGTGCAGTACCCGCTGCTGGGTGCCGTGACACCTAACGGCGTCATCCAGACCGCCACCTACGACCTCTACCCGGACAACAGCGCCTTCAATTTGAAAGGCGAATTTGCGCGCTCGCTGCCCAACTTCTACAAGGGCCGCTTCAACGCCAGCTTCTCCTGGGGCAGCAGCCGGGAAGACGACGCCCTGCTGGCACCGATCTCCGCCGCGCAGAGCGCCCAGCTGGCAGCCGCCGGCATCACAAAATGGACCGGTACCAGCATTGGCTATGCCGCCAACAGTGCGCTGGTCTCCAACTGGAACAGCACCGCCGCCCTGAGTCAGCAAACTGCCAACCAGCGCATCGACAACAAACTGCTCGATCTGGGTCTGTCGGTCAGACCCACGGATGACCTGAGCATGAAGGGAACGCTGCGCTACTATGACAGCGCGAACAAGGGCGGCTACGTGGCCTACAACCCACTGACCGGGCAGTTCGGCCGCGGCTTTGCTGACGGCAACGGCCTGGCGAATCAGGATCTGGTGGTCGGATTGATGCCCGGCGCCGTACCAGGCACTGCGGGCAGTTGCTACGTGCCACCGGGCTACTCAAGCAACACCCTGATTGCGAGCTGTCAGTTCGGCTTGGCCGGTGCAGTGGCCAATGGCGCCAACATCCCGGTCTTTGGCCAGGCACGCTCCACCAAGCAGATGAACTACGGGCTGTCGGCAGACTATGAGTTGAGCCGCACCAGCAGCCTGAACGCATCGCTGGAGCGCGAAGACTTCAATCGCGACTACCGGGAACGCGAAAAAACCTGGGAAGACAAACTGAAATTTGGCTACGTGAACCGCGCGCTGGGTGACACCACCTTGCGCACCTCCATCGAAACCGACCGCAAGCGCGGCGGCGACTACCGCTTCCGCACCTTTGAGGATCTGGGTACCGGCTTGCCGGGACTTGATGTAGCGACCCAGATCGCCAGCGCCGGCACACTGGGCTACCCGGTTCTGGCAGCCAATCTGTTCAACCGTTATTCCTACTATTTCCGCAAGTACGATCAGGCTGATCGCGACCAGAATATCTTCAACGCCCGCCTGAACATCATGGCGCGGGACGACCTTGACGTGGGCGCCACCTTCCAGCTGAAGAACATCAATTACCCGGATTCCTTCTACGGTCAGGAGACGGATCGGCAGAACTCCGTGACGCTGGACCTGAACTACCAGCCAACATCGGGCCAGACCTTCTACGCTTTCTACTCCTACCAGCAGGGCAAGAAGGCCATGAACTTGAACTCCGGCGTAGCCTCCCTGGTCAACACCGGCTGTACGGCGGCCAATCTGGCTCTTTACGGTTATGCGGCCTGTGCGGACAATGTCGGCGGCAATAACGGCACGCGACCGCTTTCTTCAAGCTGGAGTTCCGATACCGACGACCGCAACAATGTGCTGGGCCTGGGCTTCCAGAGTCAAATCGGCGCCTCGCGTCTTGGCATTGACTACACCTATTCCAGCAGTTCAACCGGCATCAGTTATAGCTACGGGGAAACAGCTTTGAGCAATGTGGCTGCAACCCAGGCCGCTGCCGCGCTGCTGGCCGGCAGCGCCTTGCCCAACATGACTTTTGTGCAGCAGACGCTGAACTTCAACTTCCTGATTCCGATCAGCAAGAAGTTGTCGCTGCGGCTGTTTGACCGTCTGGAAATCGGCCAGGTCACGGACTGGCACTACGACGGTGTCATCAAGGGGGCTGTGGCCAATTACGACTCTGGCACGCTGCTGCTCGACGCGGGACCGCAGAACTACCGCACCAACGT
>JBAXOZ010000073.1:0-11769 GCA_037132975.1 Comamonadaceae bacterium | reverse complement strand
CGCTGTTGGAGAGTCAGGCTTTCGCTAAGGGCCTGGTTTTGGTGGCGTTGCTGCACAAGCAACTGCTGTTCTCGTTCGAACAATGCCTGCGCTGCATGCGCTTGCTGTTGCGCATCGGCCAACCGGGTTTCCAACTGTGGATGTGTCCACACCCTTTGCATCATCAAATCGATTTGTTGTGCGGTCCAAAGTTTTGCCCATTTTTCCTGGATTTCGCGCGTTCCTGTCCATTTCATGGGGGAGTCTGTCGCTTCGGTATGTCCCTCGCGAATGCGGTATGCGCCACTCACACCGGGCAGATGGACCATCGGGGTGAGGCGACCGAGTTGCAACCAGAAGTCCCAATCTTCGCAAGTTGTAAGTGCCTCGTCGAACTTGCAGCCCTGGCTCAGCGCCTTTGCGCGAAACAGCACAGCATGAATTGGCACCAGACGACCCGCCAGTTGTCGTATGGCATCAAAGGGGACATCAAAAATCTGCCCTAGCGAATCGCCTTCTTTGCCAACCAGACTGATGCCGGTGTACGCAGCCAAAGTATGTGGCTGCAGTGTGAGCACGTGTGCCAGGCGGGCGACGTGGCTAGGCATCAACCAATCGAATTCATCCAGAAAGAGTAAGAACTCGCCGCGTGCATGTTCCATGGCCAGGTTGGCAGCAGCGCTAGCATTTAACACAGCGTCCGTTGTAATCAATCGCACTGAGAAGCAGCCGTACATGGCAGGCAGTGGGTGGTGATCCGGTTTCGTGGCGACAACGATGACTTCAATCGGCCGGTAAGTTTGCAACGCCACCGAATCCAGAGCCTCCGCAAGGTGCGCGCCACCAGCGCTACGTATCAAAATCGACACCAGTGGCAAGCTTTGCGGCAACACCGCCCCATCTCCGAGCAAACCCGGCGATGCCATATTGCGCAAATCCGATGGCATTTGTCGCCCAACTTCGGCGGCAGTTACTACCCAAAAAGCCTCTGCAGCTTTGGTTTGCTGTGGTAGCGTGTACGTGCGGTATTGATTCAGCCCGTGGACGTGCCGCAAGTAGTCTTGCTGATCCATCTGCGATGCAAAGCATTGCATCGCTGCATCTTTTATCGCAACGTGGGCGCTGATATCCACTAGCACATTGGGCCGCAGAGGTGCGCCCACTTCATAAAACGCCAGCCGCACGGGTCGGGTGGCTCGCTGCACCGCTTCCACCGCGAGCATGCAGGTTTGTCGATGGTCGGGATGCACTTCCCAAGGCGACGGGCAATAGACCAGATCCGCACCGCCGCTGTTGATGCTGGCCGCAATGCGCAAAACCAACTCTTCGGAATACCGTACTCCGCGGTCGGGCAACTTCCAAAACTCAGGCACACCATAACCTAGCACCTTGGCAGCAGCAAGACACTCGCGGCTTCGCACAGTCGCGTCACCAAAACGAGCGCCGTCCGACAAAACCACCACTTTCACGGGGACTGCGGCTTGCACATGCGCGGCAATCGCACCACCGCACCCGAACACCTCATCGTCGGGATGCGGTGCGAGCACCAGCACGGCCTGCGCCGGTATGCATAGGCTTGCGCTGTAGGGGGTGAGGTCAGATTCCAAAGGGCGGTACAAAAAATGAACGATCCTGCTCGGTCAGGACATGGGTGCCAATGATAACGACTGACATAGGTACAGCTAGGCGTTTTGTTGTCAACACTGGCATTTTCTCAGCAGTCTGGCTCGCCGCGTTCAAAATAAATCCAAGACCACACCGTGGGCCGGTCAGCGTCTTGCACCCACGCAACGTAATGCGCAGGTTCCAGCAAGGCCCATTCCTGCGCATCCAGGCAGCGCGCGGCATCCATACTTGGCCTGAACATCGCTGGCATCATCAGCGGCGAAGGGCTCAGTGCAATCACCGGGCAGGCGGCACTAAGCTGTGCGAACTCGGCAGCGCTACCCACGGGGGCCGACAGTACCTTGCCCAAGCGGGCGCACGGTAAGGGCCGCGTTAAGGCGGCAACAACTCGGCCTTGCCGCGAGAGCGAATAAAACGCGGGGAACAGCTTTTTGTAATACTGCCCATGGCTGTCCTGCATCAGGGTTGCTTTGGACGCTTTGTGCCGGTACTCATGCACGGCGCTTGCGGCAGGCACCAGCGCCAGCGCGGAGCCGACGCGGCGCAGCCGCAGCGAGAGGTCAGAGTCCTCAAAGAACATGAAGTAAGCGGGGTCAAACAACCCACCTGCCTTCTCGACGGCGGCGCGGCGCAGCAGCATGACGGCACCCGCCAGAAAGGGGACTTCAAAGCAGGCCGGCCCTGCCATTTGCTGCATCGAACGCTGTATCCGGTGCCGCACAAACCGCTGCGTCGTGCGCGGAAAGTGCGTTGCCAGCGTCAGTGCCACGCTATGCCACGGCGTTTGGGGAAATGCTGCAGGCAACACGAAAGAGTGTTGCTCGTTCCAATAAATCTTGGGCGAAACCGCGCCCAGGCGCGGGTTCTCAACCAGCACGGCAGCCAGCCGCAACACGGCGTCCGGCGCAATACGCGCATCCGGATTGAGCAGTAAAAAATATTCCGAGCGTGATTGCGCGAATGCCAGATTGCAAGCCCTGCCAAACCCCAGATTTTTGCCAGGCGTAATCATGCTCACCCATGGCATCGCGGTGCAGGCTTGGCACAACGCTGCTGACTCGTTTTGTAAGTCTGCTTCGTGCGCGCTGTTGTCCACCACCCAGACCGTCCCGTGGGGCCATTGCCCCAGTCGTTCCAGAGCGGCCAGCGTGTCGCCTACACCACGGTAGTTGACGATGGCAATGTCGATCGAAGGTGCGGGCATCAGCGCCTCGATGCGATCACGTGAAAGCTGTCCGTGGCCAGGCTCTGCAGATCCCAAGCGGTTTCCGCGTTGGGCCGTACGCCAAGCGCCTGGGCAAAGTATTCGGGCAGCGGTTGCTGTTGCGCGTGCCAGGTCTCGACCTTGAAATTGGCGTCTTCCAACAACCCACGCAAGCTGCGTTCGGTAAAAAACCGAACATGGGTGCAACACAAAATCCCCACCGGCAAATAGTCAAACCGGCCGTGCAACAGCCCCTGCACCACCGACCAGTGCCCCACGTTGGGGATGGATAGGGCCACATAACCACCCGGGCGTAGCAGCCGGTGTGCGTGTTGCAGCGCTCCCAGCGGATGATCAAAATGCTCAAGCACGTCAAGGAAGCTGATGCAGTCAAACAGACCCGCCTGGTCTAGCTCAAGCGACTCGAAGCGCCCGTTGAATACGGCAACGCCATGACTGCGGGCCACATCAGAAGATGCGGTGTTGGGCTCCACCAGCAGCACTTCGGCGTTGCGTTGCTGTTGGAAGGCTCGCGCAAAACCGCCTTCGCCCCCGCCCACATCCATCAACTTGTTCACGTCAGCGGGGATCAACTGCAAAAACTCACGCCGGTCATTTTTTTGGTAGTCAGCGTACGAGTGCACAAAGGCATGCTCTGCGATGCAGGCAGGCTCGGGCATGGCACCAGGCAGTTCATGCCAGCCCAGAGCGGGCGACTTCTCCAGCGTCGCGCGCAGCGCTTGGGCATTGGCCAGAAACAGCCAGGGCGCAAGCCCCTCTGCGGGGCGCAAGGCTGGCAAAGCCTGTCGCCGTTGCACATAACGCTCAAACCCCAGGCGGCTGGCGTAGTCAATCTGCCACGGGCCAATCGCATCGCGCGGGTCGGCAGGCATGACGCAACTTTGCGGATAGCGGGCCAGTGCTTGCGCCAACGCTTCCAGTGCACTGTCCGAAACAATCACCGCCGAATTCAGGATTACCAGAACCTGCTCGCTATCTACGGTAGACAGCAGTTTGCCAGACGCGCATTCGGGCTTTGCCGGATCAAACTCCACCCACTGGCACAAGCCAGCGCTGCGTCCGAGCGACTTGCGCAGCTCGCGCAGACCCCAGTTGTGCTCGTCCGATCCCGCCAAGCCCGATGCACTATTGAGAAAAACGCAAAGTGTCATACCTGCTCGTCTCTGACTTCGAAATCCCCTAGCAGGTGGGAGGCCCACCAGAGACCGGGATCGGCTCGGATGCCTGATTCCAAGAATGCAAATATCGGCGCGTAAATCAACTCGCGGGTACGTACGGGGTCATGCATATGAAAGTCCTGGGGGTCAATCATCTCACTCCATTGCGCGACAACCCGCCCAAGTTTGGCATACGGGCTGCGCATTCCCACTATTTGGCTTCCGGTGTCGATGGCCATGCGCACGGCACCGTCGGCCATTTTGCGTTGTTTGCCCATCCACGACACCCATGTTCCTTTGTGTTCACCCTGACTCGCCGGCCCGTCCGACGCCATCACCACAATCCCGCCCTGGTTGAGCACACGATGAAATGCGTCACGCGCAGCAGCGCCATAGGTCAGAAAAGGTACGCCCCCCATCGCCTCTTCGTAGCGCTGGTACTTGACATGAAAAAATTTCCGCAACGTGGGGTGCACCCGGGGATCCTGCACGATGTCCGATTTCATCGTGTGAACCGGTTGGCCGCATCGGGCAATGCCGATCATGCCCAGGAAGAAGTTGTCAAAGTGGCTTACCACCACCACCAGGCCCCGGCCTGCTTGGCGCTGTGCCAGCGCTTGCCGAAACGAATCCATATCCCAGTCGATCTTGTCCAGTCGGCCTTGAATCGCCAGTACCGCAACCAACTCTTCACGCGTCGTGGTTTGGTAGCGTTGCACTACCAGCTTCTGAATCTCGGTGTCCGAGGCTTGCGGGAACAATTCGCGATAAGCTGCGGCGCAGCGACCGCCCATGAAAGGGGAACCCACTGACAGTTCGGTCCAATCGCGAGCGAAGCGGGCGTTGATGGCGCCGCGCCAGTTAGACACACGGTACGCCCATCGCAGTGGCAAGCGGGCGATCAGCGGCAACACCAAGCCAAAGTCCAGACGCTGGGCGGCATAATTCCAGGTGCTGGGCTTGAGCCAACGGGCGATGGAGTCAGGTAGATGCATGTCAGGCGCTAGTGGGCGCGCGCACAACCCGGGCAGTCGCGCGGGCAACATCGCCAGGCTGGTTGATTTCAAAACACGACGTGGTAAGCGGCAAGCGGTGCTGCCACTTGCGTTCAAACGCCGCGCCGCTGGCCTGGATGCGCTGCGCTAAACCTGCCTGCACGTCTTGGGGTGCAGGGGTCGCGGACCAGTGTTCGCAATACGCATCCAGCACTGCACACTGCAAGCCTTTGGCTTGGGCCTGCAGCACCAGATCGGTGGCGTAAAAGTCAAAGCCCAGTGCCGCATCAAGCAGCAGCCCGGTGTCAACCCGTACGGCAAACAGCAATTCGTCCAGACTGTCCACCAGGCAGGGCAGGGCGGCGGGCTCGCGCAGCAAGCAGCCTCGGTCGAGCACATGCCCGGCGCGCATCGCCTGCGCACCCGTACCGGCAACGCCATACACCCCAGCCACCGCTAGTGAGGGAAACTGTACCTGCGCTTGTGCTAGCGCTGCAGCAAAACGCTCATCCCAGCCCTGTGGCAGATATACGTCCTGGTGCACCCATACCAGCCACGTTCCCGGCGCGGCACCCTGCGTGGCCGCATTAAAACCGTCGGCTGCCGAAGTGGCGTTGTGTGCAAGTGTCAGCCGCAGCCCGCCGTGCTGCAGGCAAGGCGAAGCCAGCAGTCGCTCCTGCAAAACTTGCAGGTCAGAGACGCAGCTTACGAAGCTCAGCGGGGCAGCATATTGGGGCATGGCTTGTGGCGGCAGACTATTCCTTGCGCCACCAAGCGCCGGTCCAATCGATCATGCCCACCGGTGCCTCAATGGCATGGGCACGCCGGTAGTCATTCACGGCCATGCGGCAGGCGGGTACTGCACCATAGTCGTCCACAATGCAATATCCACCTACCGACAACCTGGGGTACAGCGCGGTAATCGCGTCCATGGTGGACTCGTACATGTCGCCATCAAGCCGCAGCACCGACAACTTTTCAATCGGCGCAGTTGGCAAGGTGTTGGCAAACAGACCTTCCAAAAATTCCACCTGACCGTCAAGCAGGTCATAGCGCGCAAAGTTTTCGCGCACCTGGGCCTGTGATACGGCCAGTTCCTTGAATGCGTACAACGTGTCGCCCGCATCGGCCGGGTACTTTTCGGCATCCGGTTTGGGCAAACCGGCAAACGAGTCTGCCACCCACACCTTGCGTGACGTGTCACCCAAGGCGCGCAACACAGCGCGCATCAGAATGCACGCGCCACCGCGCCAGACACCGGTCTCGATCAGGTCGCCGACGATACCCTCGCGCACCACGCTCTCCACGCAAGCGCGCAGGTGGCGCAGCCGGGCCATTCCCGCCATGCTGTGGGCTACCGTGGGCCAGTCGCGGCCATCCTCACGGAATACCAACTCTTGCCCCTGGGCGTAGGGCAGTCCGACAAGGGTTTTCTCCAGCAGGTCCAGATACCCAGCCTGCGAATGGTGGCGGTCAACCGTTGGATCGCCAAACCGGCTTTTCTTCAGTTCAATCGACTGCGTGGTGGTGAAATGTGTGGTGCAGCGTCCAAGCTCCAGTCCATCCGCACCCAGGAAAACCAGATCAAGCTGGTGCTCTCCGGCTGCAAGCGGCGCAGGCAGACACACATACGTCCTGAATCCCACGTACTGCGTCACGCATTCCGTCGGAAAATCTGCCTCTACGGTGGGACGCGGCCAGCCATAAGACAAGGGAGTTACGGCGCGTCCATCGATTTCGGTGCGGGCGCTGCGAATTTCCTGGTGTGGCACGAACGCCCATCCCGACAAATTCCATTCGGATTGATCAGGCGTCTGGGCAGTGAAATCTTCAATATGGGAGTGCATCGCAACCTTCGTTATCGGCAGATTTTAGGGCAGCCACCATTGCGAACTGCCAGGGCCGGCGTTGTCTGATCACAAGAAATCGGTGTCCCCGCCCATCAGCCACCAATTCAACCCGACCGCGCCTTGCGCTCCCAGGTCCGAGGCGGTCGAGACTGCAAGACCGGCGCAAGGCTCGCGGCGCACGATGTCCGAACCCTCAAGCGCCTGGGCCACCGCGCGACTGGCCCAGGCGGTCAAGCTGGTCGCACCAGCGCGCGCTGCCTCCAGGCGGCAGGCGCGACACGCCATTGCCGCCCACTGAACCGGGCCAATCCAGTCAAGCCATTGGGCCGATTCGCTCCGCAAGTCCAACACTGCAACCCCAAGGGGATTGCGCGACCAAATGCGGTGCAGTTCAAAAAAGCGGTAGCGTGGCCCTTCTGGGGCGGGTGTGTTGGGTGGTGTGGGCCGGTCGATGTAGCGCCAACGAAGATAGGCTCCATCGCGCTGTCCTAGTATCCGGTCGCCCGAGCGCGCGCGCATCGCTTGCCAGGCGTGGTTGACGCTACGCTCCAGGTGCTTGTCTGATGCCGCCACTTCGCGCCAGCGCAGGCTCCAGGGTAGGGACGCAATGGTCGCTGGTGTGGTGTCCCAATGCAGCGCCTCCATTGCTCCGTCATCGTGCATCAGGCCGAGAATCGTGCCCAGGCGCAAATGCCGCAGGTTGGGAAAGCCAAAACCCAGTGCGAACGGGTGGCGTGGGGCCGCGCCTACGCGGCTGCTATGAAACTTTTGGGTCACATGGAAAAATGGGCCACGTCGCGTCAAGATGCCTCGCCACGCGGGGTGCACCATCACATCGCCCATTTGCAGGCCGCGCAAGGATTTACTTTGCCGCCACAACGTGCGCGGAATGCCGCCGCAATAGGCAATCAAGGTATCGCCACTCCAGACACCCAGCGCTTGCCCCTTGCCCTGGCCTGAATCGTTTTCGTATTTCCAGGCAAACCATTTGGCATCTACACCGGCACCGAACACGTGCTCGTGCAAGGCCAGCACGGCACTGGCGTCGCTGCCCTGCAAGTCGCGCAGCGTCAGAACGGCCTCACCCACCCGCACGGTCAGGGGTGTGTCATCCGTAGCGGAGTTTGTCATGGGTGCCATTCGTGGGGCAGCAGCACAAAACCCTGTTCAAGCCCCTTTTGTGTGACGTTCAGCGTCACTGCGCCCTCAATGTACTCATAGATGTGCAATGCCTTCTCGCAGGCCAGAAAACCGGTCACCGTATAGCGGCCCTTGAGCAAAGGCAGTCGCGGAAAACGCACCTTCATGTGGCCATAACCCTGGGCGTCTACGTGCGTGGTGCTGCCGTCCTGGCCCGATAAAACGCTGGTCACGGTCAGATGGTTGCTATCGGCAAAGCCGAATGCCACCCTGGGCGCGGGCAAGCCTGGATCTATGCAAAACTCGATGCCAATTTCAAGGTCGGTCTCACCCGACACTACGTCGAACTCACGGTTCTCAAGGCCGTGCACCTTTGCGTAGATCCGGGTAATGCGTCCAGAACCTTGGGGCGGTGCGGGCCTGCTGGCGCTGGGCGCTGGGGCGAAGCCCTGTGTTGGCACCGCAGCCGCGGCAACGCTGGCATTGAGGCTGGTCTGATAGGCATTGGTCACTTCGGCAGCGCCGCCGATCATGCGCAAGGCACCGCCCTCGATCCACAGCGCGCGCGAACAAAGCGCTTCCACCTGGTACATCGAATGCGAACAAAACAGAATCGTCTTGCCTGCATCCTTCATCCGCATGATGCGGTCAAACGACTTGCGCGCAAACGCTCCGTCACCCACCGAAAGCGCCTCGTCAATCACCAGAATATCGGGCTCCACACTGGTGGCTACGGCAAATGCCAGGCGCATGAACATGCCACTCGAATAGGTTTTTACCGGTTGGCCAATGAAGTCGCCAATATCGGCAAACGAGAGAATTTCGTCCAGACGTTGGTCCACCTGTGTCTGGCTCAAGCCCAAAATGGCCGCATTCATGTACACGTTTTCCAAGCCAGTGAAGTTTGGATTGAATCCCGCGCCAAGTTCCAGCAAGGCGGCCACGCGGCCATTCACTTGCAACTGCCCGGCGCTGGGCTGCAAGGTGCCGCACACCATTTGCAGCAGCGTCGATTTGCCTGCGCCATTGCGCCCGACAATGCCCACCACCTCGCCTGGCGTAATGGCAAAGCTCACATCCTTGAGTGCCCAAAAATCCCGAAAGTACGGCTTCTTGGGGTGCAACCAGTTGCCCAGTAGCAAATGCTTCAGCCGGTCGCCGGGATGGTCATACAGGCTGTAGCACTTGCCCAGCGCAGCAGCCTCAATCGCGTAGTCAGACGACATCAGCGAAGCCCTTTCGTGCAGCCCGGAAAAACATCGCTCCCAGCAGGGCAATAGCGCAACACACGACGGTGTGCATCGCCAGCATCGACCAATCGGGCCAAAGCCCGTCAATCAAAACCTGCCGCGTTTGCGTAATGGTCAGCGCCAAAGGATTCAGAACCATCCACGGTCTAACCGCTTCAGGCAGCGCCTCCACCGGGAAAAATATAGGGCTCAGAAACATCAACAGGCTAACCAACAGCCCCAATACCTGACCCACATCACGCACATAAGTGCCTACCGCCGCCAATAGCCACCCCAGGCCCACGCACAGCGGCAGCAGCGGCAACCACACCGCCGGCAGCGCCAGTGCACTCCATGGAAGGCTACCGTGCTCGTAGATACCAAGCACCAGCAGCAGCAGCAAGGCCACCGCCAGATTGGCCATTGCCGCAACCGCGTTTACCCAGGACAAAATCTCTAGCGGGAAAATAATTTTCTTCACCAGGTGGGGCTGCTCCAGAATCATTCCCGGGGCGCGGTTGACGCACTCGGCAAAGAAATTGAAAACCGACAACCCGGCAAAAAACCGCAGCGCAAAAGCCAGGTGGCTTTCCTCCACTGCGGAATTCCATCGCATCTTGAAGACAAAGCGGAAAACCATTGTGTACACCAGCAGCATCAGCAGCGGCGTCAGAAACGCCCAGACCATACCCAGCATTGATTGCCGGTAGCGCGAGTGGATGTCCCGTGTCGCAAGCTGGCGGATGAGCCCTGCATAGCGCCAGGGGAATAGGTACAAAAGTAGGGTTTTCAAGGCGGGCAATGATAGCAGTGGGTCGTGAGCGTGGCCTATGCTTTGGGTGGGTCCACGCGGCCTTGGGCAATGTCTTGCAGGTAGTCCAAGCGCAGCACCGTGAGGGTATTGCCTTCGCGCACCAGCATCTTGTTCAAAAACAACAACTGAAACGAGCGTGTTACCGTTTCGCGGCTGGCATTGATCATGATTGCAAGTTCCTGGTGGGTCGGCACCGGGTCAACTGTTGGCAAAGCGTTACGGGTTTCGTGCGACAGTTGCAGCAGTTGCGCACACAAGCGCTGGAACGGGTTGGACAAGCTCAACAGCATGCGCTGGCCCATGACCGCACGTACCCGCTTGGCCAGGCGGGCCATCACCGCGCTGGCCAGTTCTGCGTGCATCGAAATCAGCTCCCGCGCAGCGCGCGCCTCTAAAAACGCCACCGTAGAGCGGGCCGCCGCCACCACAAACTCCGAGCCGCCCTGGCTGTCCACCACCGACAACTCGCCAAAATAGTCGCCCGGGTCTACAAAATACAAGCCCACGCCGCGCCCGTCCACCGTAAAATCAACCCCCTGCAATCGCCCGTCCACCAGAAAGCCTAGTTCCGGCGTTGGCGTGTCCTTGGACAGCACCATGGCGCGGCGCGCAAATGAACGCAGATTCATTTGCGCCGAGATGGACTCCAAAGCTTCCCGCGGTAGCGGGCGCAGCAGCGGAAATTGGGCCAGCAGTTGAAGCGAGACAGGCATTCCTGGTGAGTTTAGCGCCTTGGAGATTGTTCAACTTGTGATTGGCAGCACAGAAAGAAAGTTGGTGCCGTGCTAGATTGACAGTTGGGGATGCTGTTCCCCGTGGTTGCAAGCCGAATCGTCAGTGCAATTCGCTCGGCTTTTTTTGCGAGGTGGCAACATGAAAATATTGCGGTTCTTCAATCCGGTGGTTGCGTCCATGGCGTTGCTGCTGTTGATGGCGAACCCTGCGTTCGCGGTCTCAGCGGGCGAAGTGCGGGTGGTTGGTGAAGTGACTTTGCTGATTGGCGAAGTCACGCTGGTATCGCAAGACGGCGTGGCACGCAGCGTTGAGCGCGGCGGCGCCATTCGCGAAGGTGACCGCATCGAGACCGGTGCCGGTGGCCATGTGCACTTGCGTTTTGTAGATGGTGGTCGGCTGAGCGTGCGCCCCTCCAGCCGCCTGCAGATTGAAGACTACCGCCACGCCGGCGAACAGCAAACCCTCACCACCATCAAGTTTCGCCTTGACGAAGGCTTGGTACGCTCCATCACGGGCAGTTGGGGTGAGGCCGAGCGCGAGCGCTTCCGCCTCAATACCCCGTTGGCCGCCATTGGTGTCAAGGGGACCGACTTTGTGGTGCGCTCCGACGCCAACAACACCCTGGCCTCGGTCTACACCGGTGCCATTGTGCTCACCCCCATGTCAAGCGGCTGCCAGGCCAGCGTTGGGCCTTGCCAAAATGGCTTTGAAAAATTGTTGACTGAGGACATGAAGGGCCAGATGCTTTCGCTCAGTCGTCAGCAAACCAGCCCGCAACTGGTGGCAGCCATTGATCTGCTGGCGCAGCGTTCGCGTGCTACGCCGGTTGAAGCGGCTGCCAAGGTAGATCCGGTATTCAAGCCTGACACGGCGCGCACCGACGTTACCATTGACAAAGACAAAGTTGTCGTGGGTGATGCCCGTGCCGTGGGGGTGGTGGTGGGCCAGGCTGCGTCGGCGGCGCAGACGGCACAAGCCATTGTGCCGACGCCAACGCCCATACCCACCCCTACACCAAC
>JBAXOZ010000072.1:0-11788 GCA_037132975.1 Comamonadaceae bacterium | reverse complement strand
AGAACGGCAGCTTCCCAAGCTTCATACGAGAGTTCGATTCTCTTCACCCGCTCCACATTTCTCTAACTCAGCGCGGCCGTCCTGCGCCGGCTGTGTAGCGTCCGATACGCTATAGCAGAGTCGATGCCGAAGTTCTGTGCGCATTCAAGGCCTCCCGACCGGGCAACCCTCATTCCAGCATGGCCTCCAAACCCTTGCTCAGTTCCCCGAGCGCGGGCATGGCGTGGTCGCCCGCATCAGCCAATAGCTCGATCGCTTGTGCGGGAAAACCCAGTCGCATGGCGACCTCCGCCGGGTAGCTTGCGCTCAGGGCTTCCTCGCTGTACTGCAGCGCATCAACGCGTGCGCGCCATGCGCCCAAGTGCACTACTGCGGCAGCCTGCGACAACACAGCGGGGGCCAAGGGATCCGGGATATGACGCAGCGCTTCAATCAGTTGCAACGGGAAGTTCCAGACCCTGGCAAGTTCGGCCGAAACCTGGGCGTAGTGGAATCCCAGCAGTTCGACTTCCAACTTGGTACGCTCCGGGTCCAACACGCTCAGTTTTTTGTCCAGCGCTAACATTTCAGCAGGGGCGACTGCATGCATCTGAAGTTGTCCAATCGCATGCAGCAGGCCTAGTGTGAAGGCCAAGTCACCATTCATGTCGGCACGCATGGCCAGCCAGCGCGAGGCGCAGGCCGTGTTCAAACTGTAGCGCCAGAACTGTTGCAAATCCAGGCCCGGTATGTTTCGAAATGCTCCAACCAGGCCGTTTCCAACCACCAGGTTGCGAACCATCACAAAACCCAACATATGCAAGGCGTCTTCCACCGTGCCAACCGTGCGCGACATCTGGAAAAAAGCCGAATTCGCCAAGCGCAGCAGTTTGGCAGACAGCACGGGGTCAGCGCTGATTCTCTCCGTGATCTGATGTCTGTTGATGTTTTCCGAGTGAAAACTTTCGATCAGCTGCTGCGTGACTTTGGGAATGACGGGCAGTTTGCTCGGTTGATCAATGAGGCTTTGGATTTGCATACCGGCTTTCTGGTTGAGAAAGATTCATTGCGGACTGACGATGGTTGCTTTTACAGCATTGGCGGCCAGTCTTGTGCGCTGATTAGAGCGTTGGCTGATCAAGGTCAAGGAAGCGGTGCTCAACCCAGGTATGCGAGACCGAGATCATCTGCGCTGCAGTATAGTGAAACTGGAGAGACTTCTCCACGGGAGGACATTGGTGTCAAAGCAAAACAAATCGGTTTCCAAAGCTGAAACCATCACCGCTTTCGAGCCTGCAACATCGGCGGCCGTGTTGCCTTCCCTGGACGGCACCAGCGCCTATCTGGCCGATGCCGCACAGCGTACCGCGCTGTTCCTGGACACCATGCTCGACCGCGGTAACAACTATATAGCGCACCTGGAACAGGGAACGCCGCCCCTGCTGAAATTCGAGCATGAATTGGTGCTTGACGGCCGCGACCTGGCCCATCCCTGCAACTACGCGCTGCTGCGATTGCTGCCACCTGCGGGTATGCCGGTGAACCGGCTTGCACGGCCGGTGGTGGTGGTTGATCCCCGCGCCGGACACGGGCCAGGCATCGGTGGTTTCAAGTTTGATTCCGAAGTAGGCATGGCCATGCGCGCCGGCCATCCGGTGTACTTTGTCACCTTTCGACCCGAGCCCGAGGAGGGGCAAACACTGTTCACTGTGGCTCAGGCCGAAGCCCGTTTTCTCGAGCAAGTGATCGCGCGCCATCCTGAATCTCCGGCCAAGCCGGTCGTGATCGGCAACTGTCAGGCTGGCTGGGCCATGATGGCGCTC
Source organism: Comamonadaceae bacterium (assembly GCA_037132975.1). GTDB lineage: Bacteria > Pseudomonadota > Gammaproteobacteria > Burkholderiales > Burkholderiaceae_C > Rhodoferax. The sequence goes on along the minus strand of JBAXOZ010000072.1, from coordinate 9,986 downwards.
AACGCGGTACGTCCCGAGTTGTTCGGCCCACTCATGATCATGGGCGCACCGCTGTCCTACTGGGCCGGCAGTTCCAAGCTCAATCCCATGCGCTATGCCGGCGCTTCGCTCGGTGGCTCCTGGCTGGCATCGCTGACAGGCGATCTGGGTGTGGACCGATTTGACGGTGTGCACCTGGTGGAAAATTTCGAGAAACTCAATCCGGCCAACACCTGGTGGAACAAGTACTACAAGCTGTGGTCCAGCGTGGACACCGAGGCCGAGCGCTTTCTCGAGTTCGAGCGCTGGTGGGGTGGTTTCTTCCGCATGACAGGCAGCGAGATCGAAGCCATTGTGGAAAACCTGTTCGTCGGCAACCGTCTGGCGCGCGGCACGGTGATGGTCGGCGAACATGCCATCGATCTGCGCAACATCACCGCGCCGGTCGTGGTCTTCGCCTCCTGGGGTGACAACATCACGCCGCCGCCGCAGGCGCTGGACTGGATCATCGACACCTGGGGCGACGATCGGGCCATTGCCGCTGCGGGGCGAACCATCATCTACGTGTTGCACGACAGCGTGGGTCATTTGGGCATCTTTGTTGGCGCCGACGTGGCGCGCAAGGAGCACGACCAACTCGTGACCTCTCTGGACATGATCGAGAGCCTGCCGCCGGGTCTCTACGAAATGAAACTGCAAGCCAAAGCCGGCATGGAGACGCAACGCTGGGACCAACTCGAACCCGGCGACTACACCGTGCACTACGAGCACCGCACGATGGCGGACATTCTCGCCTTGAACCCGGAAGGGCGCGATGAAGAGGCGCTGTTCTCTACCCTGGCCAAGGTCTCGGAGTTCAACGCCGACTTGTACAAGACCTGGGTCCGACCCTGGGTGAAGCTGCTTGCCACTCGCCCTGTCGCAGACGCGCTGGGCAGGAACAATTTCATGCGCATGCAGCGCCAACTTCTATCCGACAAGTCCGTGCTGGCGCCGCTGATTCGCGACCAGGCCAAGAAGGCCCGTGAGAAGCGGACGACGATCGCAGATGACCACCCGTTACGGCTCCTGGAGAAACAGTTCGCTCAGAGAATCACGGACAGCCTGGACCAGTACCGCGACCGCAGCAACGAGCAGACCGTGGCGAGCGCGCGCCTGTTGTTCGGCCCCAACGGACTGGGCGCCTGGTTCAAGCCCGACGCCTGCGACGCCGATGTGGCCCACGCCCGGGCGCAAGTCGAACTGGACAAAGTGCGCGCTCAGGTGCTGGAGCACATCAACGAAGGCGGCTTTGCCGAGGCCGTGTGCCGCATCGTGCTGGCCGGCATGGCGTCGATCGGCGCCTTCGAGCGGCGCAGCTTCCGCCTGGCGCGCCTGTTGGCGCAATTGCCTGTGAACGCACGGGGCTCGGCTTCGCCGGACACCGACTGGATTGCCTTGCTCAAGGAGCAGGCGCGTATCACTGCGGTGGCGCCGGTGGAGGCGCTCAACGCACTGGAGTACATGCTGCCAACCGTGGCTGCGTCTGAAGGCGCGTTAGCAGTGTCTGCCGCGGTGATGATGATCGAGCCCACTTTGGCCAATCCGCGTTCCGAAATTATCGAGTTCCTGATCGACACGCTAGGGGCCGATCCACAGCGCGTGATGAAACTGGCGCTACAACTAACACAATCGTTGGAAACCGTGGCTCGGCCGGCGAGCAAGAAAGCGATCAGAGACGCTGCTTGGCGCGCCGCTCGCGCATGAGGGTGATGCGGTTTCGACCCTCTGCCTTGGAGTTGTACATCGCGGCGTCGGCCCATTTCAACAGGTCCTCGAGATTTTGGTGTTCCTGGGAGAACAACACAACCCCGATGCTGGCGCTGCAGTGGTGCTCGATGTTCCTGGCCTCCTTCCCAGCGGAAAGCAGGTAGGGTTGTGACAGGGCAAGGAGGATCTTTTCTGCCAGCCTGTTCGCCTGTTCAGCCGCGGTTGCCTGATCCGTTGTCAGGTCGCACAGCAGCACGACAAATTCATCGCCACCGATGCGCGACACGGTGTCCACGGCACGCACGCACGCCTTGAGCCGCTGCGCCACTTTCACCAACAGCATATCGCCGACCGCGTGCCCGTGCTGGTCGTTGAGCGGCTTGAAGTTGTCCAGATCCAGGAACATCAGTGCACCAAAGCCCTGGCTGCGCTTGCCAGCCGCCATGGCTTGAGCCAATCGATCCATCAGCAGGCGCCGGTTCGGCAGATTGGTCAGGCTGTCATGAAAAGCGAGTTGGCGAATCTGTTCCTCCATCTGCTTGCGCTGCGTGATGTCTTCCTTCACGGCCAGATAGTGCGTCACAACGCCATTGATATCTGTGATGGGTGAAATGATAGCCAGCTCACAATACTGCGAGCCGTCCTTTTTGCGGTTCACGAATTCGCCCCGCCACTCCTGACCGGCGGTGACTGCGTCCCACATCTGCCGGTGCGTGGCAGCCGGCGTTTCGTCGGTTTTCAGGATGCGGGGGTTCCTTCCCACTGCTTCGTCAAACGAGTACCCTGTGACGCTGCTAAAGCGCGGGTTGACGTATTCGATCTTTCCATTCAGATCAGTAATGACTATCGAAGCCGGACTTTGCTCGACGGCACGGGTGAGTTTGCGCAATTCCATTTCAGTCTGCTTGCGCTGCTCGATTTCGTTTTCGCCAAGCTTCAGATCGCTTCGGTTTGTCCGGTTGCCGTAATAGACCAAACCCGCAGTCATGCAGAACAATGCAGAGTAGTTCAACCATTGCGTTACACCGACACTGTAATTGGGCTGCGGCAACAAAGCGGCGTTTTCTGCAATGATCAAGCCCAACACAGCCAGTGAGCTGACGCTGGTGGCGATCAGAATTCCCGGCAGCTGAAATAGCATGCCCACCACGAGGATCCAAATGACGTAGAGGGAAGTCGTCGGTGTGCGGACAGTTCCCAGACTGATATTTGCACCTGTTAGAAAAATAAAGCAGAGTATGGGCAGGGCGAACGCAACAAAGGCAACCTGGCCCCTGTGCAGGATGCGCCAGCCCAGTGCAAGCAAGACCAGCCACAAGATGGGGATCATTGTCGAGCTGGCAGAAACATTGTTGCCGAGCATGACTGCCACAGCGATCAGACCTGCAAAAAGCAGATTGATGCAGATAACCTCGTTGAGAAAACTGGCCCGGCGTGTTTTTTCCTCATCGCCCTGAAAGACAGGCGGTGCAATCCAGTGCTTTATCCTTCTTAACATGATCCTCCAATCGCGTTCACGCGATTACCGGACGCAATTATCACTCGATTGCTTGCGCTCTCTCCAACTCCATCGGGAGGGGAAAATACCAGCTATTGAAACTTCACACCCAGCCAGTGTTGGCACCAGCCCAGCGCCTTTTCGAGATGGGCGTCGGCGGCAGGGCTCGGCGGCGCACCCAGTTCGAAAGCTTCACCGCGAATCGCGAGCAGCGTGGACGCTGGTGGCGCGTGGCCATGCAGATCGCAAAACACTTGCAACAGGGCTTGCGCCGACAAGGTGTGCGTACCCATGCTGGCGTCCCTGGCCGGCGTCAGACGGATCACTTCGAACGGGGCACGGCAAGTCAGGCTGGCATCGACGAACAGCACACGCGAGCGCCCCGGCAAATCCAGCGCATGCTCAATCTGCAGTTGGTAGTCTTCAAGACAGTCCACACCGGAGTCAACTGGCAGCAAAGCACGCAGACGATCCAGCAACAAGGGGCCGAGCGCATCGTCACCCCGACTGCGATTGCCCCAGGCAAACACCAGCAACGGCGCGACCGGATCGTGCAACGCTTTCAACGCTGCAACACTCCTTGCTGGGACTTTTGCACACGGTCGATCAGCTCACCGCCGGCGCCCAGCAAACTCACGTCCAGCGGCATCTGACCGATCGCATGGGTGGCACATGAAAGGCAGGGGTCAAAAGCACGGATCGCCACTTCGATGTGATTGAGAAGACCTTCAGTCAGTTCGCGACCATCGAGGTACTCTCGGGCCACCGAGCGCACGGCCTGGTTCATGGCCTGATTGTTGTGGGTGGTGGAGACGATCAGGTTGCAGCGCGTCACCAGGTCATCCTCACCCACTTCGTAGTGGTGAATCAGGGTACCGCGCGGTGCCTCGATCACGCCGACCCCTGAGCGCTGACGCGTGCCCTTTGCCATCAACTCTCCACGCAGGATGTCGGGATCGTCCAGCAATTCACTGATGACTTCGACACAGTGCAGCAATTCAACCATGCGTGCCCAGTGGTAAGCCAGCACCGCCTGCACCGGCTCACCGCAACCAGCGGCAACAAACTCGCGGCGCTGCACTTCTGCCAGCTCACTGGGGATGAAGTCGCAGTTCTGCAAGCGCGACAGCGGACCGACCCGGTAACTGCCCAGGTCCGCACCCAGATGCTTGAGGAACGGGAATTTCATGTAAGTCCATGGCTTGACTTCCTCCTCGATCAAATCGAGATAGTCCTGATCCCGCACGGCGTCAAACAGGATGCTGCCTGCAGCATCTCGAACGCGGATGGCGCCGTCGTACAGGTCCAGCGCCCCGTCCGCTCGCACCAGCGACAGGATGCTGGAGGGAACCCGGCCAAAGCTGTCGTATAGCGCGGGGTTCTGCGCGTGCAGTTGCCTGGCGATTTGCACTGCCTCCTGTGCCCAGGCCAGCATCTGCGGCAAGTCCCGCCGCAGCGCTGCGTGGTCCTGCGCACTGACATGCTTGTTGACACCGCCCGGCACCGAGCCTGTGCCGTGGATGCGCTTGCCGGCGGTGGCGCGTATCAGTTCCTGACCAAACTTGCGCAACAACACGCCCTTTCGGGCGATTTCCGGATGCGCCCGCGCCACACCCACAATGTTGCGCCGATTCACTTCGGAGTCAAAGCCAAACAGCAGATCGGGTGCTGCCAGGTAGAAGAAGTGCAAGGCATGCGATTGCATGACCTGGGCGTAGTGCATGAGACGACGAATCTTCTGTGCAGAAGGCGTCACCGTGACCCCTAACACCCGGTCAAAGGCCTTGGATGCCGCCAGATGGTGCGACACCGGACAAATGCCGCACAGGCGCTGCACCATCACGGGAATTTCCCAATAGGGCCGGCCTTCAATGAATTTCTCGAAACCACGAAATTCCACGATGTGCAGACGAACCTGCTGCACGTGGTTTTGTGCGTCGAGCAGGATCGTCACCTTGCCGTGGCCTTCGACCCTGGAAACCGGGTCAATGGCGACGCGGCGCAAGCCGGTGGCGACGGCCTGGGCGCTGGCGGTTTCAAGTGGGGATTTCATGCCGGGCCGTCCTGCTCTCAGTCATAGCGCAGCAAGTTGCCGCTCAGTTGCGGCGTGCGCCCGGCAATCAGGTCATTCAGGAAAGACCAGAAGGCTTCGGCCGAAGGCGGGCAGCCGGGCAAAAAGTAATCGACCTGCACCACCTCATGAATCGGGCGCACCTTGTTCAGCGGCAGCGGCAACTCGGGGTCATTGGGAATCGCACTGCCTGCGCTCATGCCGGCGCGACTGCGGTACACCTCGGTCAGCAATCCCGCCAGGTCCAGATGGTTGCGCTGCGCCGGCAGGCCGCCGTTGATGGCGCAGGCACCCACCGCCACCAGGGTCTTGCAACGCGCGCGAAACTCCCGCAGCACATGCACATTCTCGGCGTTGCACAGGCCGCCTTCAATCAGACCGACGTCGCAGGCTCCGAGCTGCTTGATGTCGGTCAGCGGCGATCGATCGAACTCGACGCGCTCGATCAATTCAAGAATCCTCTCATCGATATCAAGAAAGGACATATGGCAACCAAAGCAGCCGGCGAGTGACACCGTGGCCAGCTTGAGCTTGCGCGGGGAACGCGGGAAGGCGCTGGCGCTCAAGGGTGTTCTCCCGGTCCCGGTTCCGACGCCGGCTTCAGGTCAAAACGCCGCTGCCCGATCGGAATCGCAAAACCGCGCCGCTTGGGCAGAATCACGCCCACCGGACAGATCGCCGCAGCGCGGTCCTGCAGCGTCATGTCGGTATCGACCAGGGCGCCGGATGCGCTGTTGACCAGGAGCCGGGTCGAAATACCACGTCCACCCATGGCAAAAACGTTCTTGCCATCGACATCGCGGCTGGCGCGCACGCACAGGGCGCACAGGATGCAGCGGTTGAAGTCCAGCAGGATGTCGGGGTGGCTGGCGTCCACCGGCCGGTCCGGATAGAACTCCTCAAAATGCGGCGCCTGCATGCCTAGCGCGTAGGCCGTTGCCTGCAGCAGGCAGTTGCCGCTTTTTTCGCAACTCGGGCAAAAGTGGTTGCCCTCGATGAACAGCATCTGCAGCAGCTTCTTGCGCTGGCCATTGATCTCGTCGGTATCGCTTTGCACATCCATCCCGGCGAGCGCCTGCAGCGTGCAGGCGCAGACCATGTGGCCGTCGACCTTCACGCCACAGAGACGGCAGGAACCATGGGCCGGAAACTCCTCATGCCAGCACAAGTGCGGGATGTAGCGACCAGCGCGCGTGGCCGCCTGCAGCACCGTCTGGCCCGTCACAAAGCCGATCTCGACGCCGTCCAGCATGAAAGTCTGCGTGTTCAAACTGGCCGCGCTCATGCTTCGTTCTCCAGGTGCGCGCCAGCGTCGTCGCGATGCGTCAAGCGCCGGGCGACGGAGAGTTCGCTGTCAAGATCGAAAGCCGGCTCGAAATGCAGCCACTTCAGGCGTTGCTCATAAGCCGGACGGAACTTGGCGAGGGTGTCGCGCAGCGGGTTGGCGGCGCTGGCGCCCAGGCCGCAGTGACTGGCGCTGTGCAGCAACCGGTCGAGTTCGAACAGCACAGCGATGTCGGCGCCGGAACCACGCCCCGCAGCGAGCTTGTCCATGCGCCGTGCCAGGAGTTCGGTGCCGACCCGACAGGGCGTGCAAAAGCCGCAGCTCTCGTGCGCAAAGAAATGGGCAAAGGCACGCGCCACTTCGAACATGTCGCGCGAAGCGTCGAACACCATGAAAGCGCCGGCCGTGGGCAGATCCTCAAAAGCGATGCGACGGCCGAATTCAGACCTCGAAAGACAGACACCGGAGGGGCCGCCGAGTTGCACCGCCTGCGCATCCAGCGCCCCGCAGTCCTGCAGGATGCGTTCGACCGTTGTGCCAAACGGGTACTCGTACAGGCCCGCTCGCTCGCAGTCGCCTGAGACCGAGTGGATCTTGGTGCCGCTCGACTGCGCCGTGCCTATCTCCGACCACCAGGCGCCACCACGCAGCGCAATCTGGCTCGCAGCGCAAAACGTTTCGACGTTGTTGACCACCGTGGGAAAACCCAGATAACCCTGCTGCACCGGAAACGGCGGGCGGATGCGCGGCGTGCCGCGTTTGCCTTCGAGCGACTCGATCAGCGCGGATTCCTCCCCGCACACATAGGCGCCGGCCCCGATGTGAATGTCAATGTCGAAGTCAAATCCGCTGCGTCCCAGAATGGCATTGCCCAGCAGGCAGGCTGCGCGCCGGCGTTGCAGTACCGATTGCAAGGACTCGAGGAGATAGCGGTACTCGCCACGCAGGTAAAGAAAACCGCGTTGCGCGCCGATCACGTGGGCTGCCACCGTCATGCCCTCGAACACGGCGTCGGCAAAGCGGCTCAACAGCACCCGGTCCTTGAAGGTGCCGGGTTCTCCCTCGTCAGCATTGCAGACCACGAATCGCTGCGCGCCCGCTGCTTCGCGGCACAAACCCCACTTGAGTGCCGTCGCAAAGCCGGCACCACCGCGGCCGCGCAGACCCGATGTCTTCATCTCGCCCAGCATCGCTGCTGCCCCGCGCCCCAGCGCAGCGCTCAGCGCGAGCCCCGGCGCGAGGGGCTGACCCAGCAGCACGTCGGCGCGACAGATGTTGTCCTGCACCTCAAACCAGTGCGCCGGCCACTGCCCAACAGGAACCCGCTCAAGGATCCGTTCGGCGAGTTGCGCCACACGCTGGCTGTCGAGTCTTGTCACGACATGGTGGTGATTGATCAGCAGGGCCGGACCCTGGTCGCACAGGCCGGTGCACGAGGTCTTGTCCACACTCACCAGCGCGTCTTCGCTGGTCTTGCCCGGGGTCACACCGAGGCGCTGACAGAGATCAGCCAGCAGCGCCTCGCTGCCAAGCATGCGGTCAGTCACGTTGTCGCTGAAAAGAACCCGGTAGGCGCCGACCGGGCGCTCGTGCAGAAAGCGGTAAAACCCGGACACGCCCTGCACCTGCGCCAAAGGCAGATCCAGCGCCGCGGCCACCTGGCACAGGGTCGATCGCGACAGCCAGCCCAGGGCGGACTGCAACTCGCGCAGAATCTGCAGCAGCAGGTCTGCCCGCCGGCCATGGCGCGACAGCACGATTTCCAGCAGGTCTTGCTCCGTCTTCAAGTTTCCACCGGCGCTATGCGAACGTTTCCGTGATCGACTTTCATGACTGGCAACTGGTTCAGACCGATGCAGCAATATCCAGCGAACGCAGGCGCAGGGCCGGGTCAAAAACATCGCATACCAGCATGAATTCGTCCGCAGCGGTGGCTTGCGCCAGGGCGGCCAGGCCGGCACGCACCTTGTCGGGCCCGCCAATCACGGCGGCTCCCAGAAAATCCGCGATCGCGGCGCGTTCCTGTGGCTGCAAGCCGCGGGCAAAATCCTGCACCGGCGGCTGCAAGCGCTTGCGCTCGCCGGTCAGGATGCCCAGCACACGCTGGTAGGTACTGCTGGCAAGAAATTCGGCCTCCTCATCGCTTGGCGCCGCAATCAGCGGCACACCGATCACCACACGCGGCTTGCTGAGCGTGGCCGACGGGCGAAACAGGCTGCGGTAAAGGTCAATCGCCTGGTGCAGCAGGCGTGGCGCGAAGTGAGCCGCAAAGGCATAGGGCAGACCGCGCTCGGCTGCCAACTGGGCAGAGAACAGGCTGGAGCCGAGCAGCCAGATCGGTACCTCGGTGCCTGCGCCGGGCATGGCGATCAGCCGCTGGCCAGTTCGCACCGGAGCCAGCAACTGCTGCAGTTCAGCCACATCACGCGGAAAGTCCTGCTCGGTCTCTAACCGATCGCGGCGCAAGGCACGCATCGTGAATGGGTCTGTGCCGGGAGCGCGCCCCAGGCCCAGATCAATGCGGCCCGGGTACAACTCGGCCAGCGTGCCAAAGGCCTCGGCCACTACCAGCGGCGCGTGGTTGGGCAGCATGACGCCACCGGAGCCAACGCGGATGCGCTCGGTGCCACCTGCGATGTAACCCACCAGAACGGCGGTGGCAGAACTCGCAATGCCCGCCATATTGTGGTGCTCGGCCAGCCAGTAGCGCGTGAAGCCAAGCGACTCCGCATGCTGCGCTGTGCGCAAGGAAATCGCCAGGGCATCAGCGACCGTGCCGCCCTCGCGAACGGCAACCAGATCGAGCATGGACAGGGAAAATTTCTGATGAGTCGTCATGGCGCTGATTGTCACCCCGCAGCCATGCTGTGCCACCAAAGACGGCAAACCGTGCACAGGCCGCCATCAAAAGACGCCTGCAACACGCCGTCGAGCACCATGCGCGGCAGCGCATCGCCCGGCTTGCGGGCAATCAGATTCGTGCCGGTCGAAGCCGCCCAGATTTGAAACAGTTCTTCGGACGCAACCTGGTAAGTGACATGCCAGTGCGCCACGCCGCCGTCAGGGCCTGAGGACAGCACTTCGTACGAGAGTTCAATGTCTTCCTGCAGCTTGATGCGCTGCCAGTAGGCGGCCAGTTGCACATGGCCGCGCTGCACGGCAAAAGGCGTGTTGTGATAGACGCCGTCCTCGGCAAAGAGCGCACAGAATGCATCGGCATCCTTGCCTTCCCAAGCGCTCTTGTAACCCTGCATGAACTGTTCAATGTCCACTTTAGCCTCCGTTATGTTGACGCTGATCCTACTATGGCCTCGTCGTATGGGACCTTCCCGGCATGTCGGGTGGATCAGGCCGCCGGGGCACTCAGCTCCGCGGCTGTCCTCCGTCCTGCGGACTCCCCCTTT
>JBAXOZ010000071.1:0-11916 GCA_037132975.1 Comamonadaceae bacterium | reverse complement strand
GTGACCAGCATCTTCGTGACGCACGATCAGGAAGAGGCGCTGGAAGTGGCAGACCGGGTGGTGCTGATGAACAGCGGCGTTGTGGAGCAAATCGGCTCGCCACAGGAGGTTTGGGACCATCCGGCAAGCCGCTTTGTCTATGGCTTTTTGGGCGACGTGAATCTGTTTCACGGTCGCGCCCACGAAGGCGAAATGCTGATCGGTGAGAACCATGATGGCCTGCGCCTGGCCACGCCCGAACACGGCGACGTGCAGGACGCCAAGGCCTTTGCCTACGTGCGACCGCATGACCTGGAGGTGGAGCGCTACACGCCGGGCGCCCCAAGCAGCGGAGCGGCCAGCGGCATCGTGGCTCGCCTTACCCGCGCTATCGTGGTCGGTCCGATTGCGCGTCTGGAATTGTTGCCACTGGATGCATCGGCCGGCAATGGCGAACTGATTGAGGCCCAGATCCCAGCGCAACAATTCCATGCGCTGGGTTTGAAAACCGATGAGACCCTGCTGCTGACACCGCGCAAGGCAAGGGTGTTTGTGGCCTGATATCGTTTGCGACTACCATGGCACATGCCTTTTGCTCCGTCTTTTCCGATCCGCAGTGAAGCCGATGTCCGCCGCCTGGAGGAAACACCTCTGGAGCAAGCGTTTGCCGAGCGCAGCACCTACGACATTTTTTGCAGCTCGGCCCGCGCTTTCGGCGATAAGACGGCACTGACCTTCCTGCACTCGGCCAAGCCGGAAGACGGCGTGACTCGCTGGTCCTATGCCGAGCTGCTTGCCGGTATTCACCAGACAGCGAACCTGTTGTTTCGAATCGGTGTGCAGCCCGGTGATGCCATTGGGGTCCTGCTACCGGGATGTCTGGACTATCACCTGGCGCTCTGGGGTGGCGAGGCAGCCGGCATTGTGCAGCCGCTCAATCCCTTGCTGAGCGAAGAGAAGTTGGTCTCCCTGCTAAACGCCGGCAAGGCCAAGGTCCTGTTTGCATGGGGCTCGGATGATGATGCCGGCATCTGGTCCAAGGCCATGCGCATCCGCACCCAGGTGCCGACGCTGACGGCAGTGTTGCGGGTTGCGCCTATCGGTGAAGCGACCGCACCAGCGCTGCCTGACGGTGTGCTGGACTTTGGCGAGTTGCGCCGCCACGAGGTCGATGATCGCCTGGTCAGTGAACGCCGCATTTCAGCCGGCGACATCGCCGCCTACTTCCATACTGGGGGCACCACGGGCGCACCCAAGCTGGCTCGCCACAGTCATGCCGCGCAGGTCTTCACGGCGTGGGTCTGCGTGCAGTTGCAGGGCACGCTGGCCGCCGATGTGGTGATCAACGGTTATCCGCTGTTCCATGTGGCCGGCGTGCTGCCCGGCTCGCTGACGTCGTTTGCCGCCGGCTCCGAGGTGGTCATTCCAACCACTTCCTTGTTTCGCAACCGGGAGGTGCTGAGCAACTACTGGCGCCTGGTCGAGCGCCACCGGGCGACGGTGGTCTCAGCTGTGCCCACGGTTCTGGCAGCGTTGGTCGATGTTCCGGTCGGCGCAGCAGACATCTCCTCCCTGCGTTATTGCCGCACCGGCGCGGCACCGATCTCGCCGGACATGGCAGCACGCTTTGAGACTCTGTTTGGTTTGCATGTGCATGAGAGTCTGGGCATGACGGAGATGGCCGGTATCTCCACCATCACGCCCCCTGGTGTGAATGCTCCAGCGGGTTGCGTCGGTTTCAGGTTGCCCTACACCCAGCTGCGCATCGTGGCTCTGGATGAACACGGCAACCCGAGCGCGCGCGAGATGACGCGCGGTGCACAGGGCATGGTGACCTTCAAGTCACCGAATCTGTTCTCGGGTTTTGTGGACCCCAAGGACAATGTCCATGCCTTCACAGCGGATGGCTGGCTGGCCACCGGTGACCTGGGTTGGATGGACGATCAAGGTCGCCTCCACTTAAGCGGTCGCTCCAAGGATCTGATCATCCGGGGTGGCCACAACATCGACCCGAAAGTGATTGAAGACGCCATGGCAGCCCACCCCGCGGTGCAACACTGTGCTGCCGTGGGCGCGCCGGATGCCTATGCCGGCGAGTTGCCGGTGGTCTTTGTCACGCTGATCCCAGGCGCCACAGCCTCGGAAGCAGAACTGCTCGAATTTGTGCGCAGCCGGGTCGACGAACCGCCGGCCCGCCCCAAGTCTGTGACGGTGCTGAAAACCATGCCGATGACCCTGGTAGGCAAGATCTACAAGCCCGAGCTGCGACAACTGGCGGCAAAGCCCGGGGTGACGCCATGATCAAAGTGCATTGACGCTGCGAATATAGCTGGGGGGCCGGCGCCGTCGGGAGGCTTGCTCGTAGGCATAGGCCATGGCAATCAGGGTCGGCTCGCTCCAAGCTTTGCCGACAAAGGAAATGCCACACGGCAGGCCTTTGACAAATCCTGCCGGCACCGTGATATGCGGATAGCCAGCCACTGCTGCGGGCGTGGTGAAACTGTTGCCGGATGAATCGCCGTGGATGAAATCGGTCAGCCAGGCCAGCTCGCCCGTCGGGGCGACCAGCGCGTCCAGCTGATTTTCTGTCAGCACCTTGTCGATGCCCTGCTCCCGCGAGAACTTCAGGTTGTTGGCTAGCGCATCCTTGTATTCCTGGTTGTCGAGGTCGCCTTTCGCCTGGGCGCTGACAAAGAGTTCCTGCCCAAAGTGAGACATTTCTTTGGCGCTGTTCTTCTGGTTGAAGGCGATTGCATCTTCCAGTGATTTGATGGCCGATGCAGGGGCGTAAGTGGCCAGATACCTGGGCAGGCTGGCCTTCAATTCAAACAGCAGCACCGTCAGTTCGGAATCTGCGTACTTGGCGGTGTTGGGGATTTCTGCCACCTCAACCAGAACGGCACCCTGCGCTGTCAGCACCGCCAGCTCGGCCTCCACCACGCCGGCCACCAGATCGCTTTGCCCGTTGAATTGACTGCGCACAACGCCGATGCGCTTGCCCCTGAGGCCATTGAGATCGAGGAAGCGGCTGTAGTCCTGCCGGTGTTGGTCGGCGTCGCGGGTGGCGGGGTCTTGCGCATCCTTGCCCGCCAATACGGTAAGCAGGGCGGCCGCATCGGCCACAGTGCGGGTCATAGGGCCCGCTGTGTCTTGCGAAGGCGCAATCGGGATGATGCCGGCCCGGCTAACCAGGCCCACCGTCGGCTTGATGCCCACCAGGCTGGCAAGGGACGCAGGCGAGGTAATGGAACCATCGGTCTCGGTGCCGACGGCCATGGTGGCCAGACTGGCAGCCATGCTGGAGGCGGAGCCGGAACTTGAGCCACTGGTATTGCGGTCCAGTGCATAGGGACTTCTGGTCAAACCACCGCGCGCGCTCCAGCCACTGGTAGCGCGGGTGGAACGAATATTGGCCCATTCGGATAGATTGGTTTTGCCGAGAATGATGGCGCCTGCGTCGCGCAGCTTCTGCACGATGAACGCATCTTTTGCGGCGATGACACCCAGCAAGGCCAGCGAGCCGGCGGTGGTCTGCATGTGGTCGGCCGTGGCAATGTTGTCCTTGAGCAGCACGGGAATGCCGTGCAGGGAGCCGCGTGACCCCTTGGTCTTGCGCTCGCGGTCCAGCTCGGCCGCAATCGCTTTGGCATCAGGATTCAGCTCAATGATGGAATTGATTTTTGGCCCGGACTTGTCGATGGACTTGATGCGCGCCAGGTAGGCGTTGACAAGTTCTACCGATGTGAGGTTTCCCCGTGACAAGGCGGCTTGCAAATCAGCGATGGATGCTTCCGCCAACTCCAGAGACTTCGCCTTGACCACCGTGGCATCGCTATGGCTGGCGGCAAGGATGGCGCTGGTCATGCTCATTTGAAGTAACGCTCGACGTTTCATTGCAGCATTATCAATTTTGTGGTCCGGCTATGCGACAGCAAGCACTGCGGGGCCTTGAGTTGGCTAGCTCTTGCGTGGGTGAAACACCATTGGTTGCGCAGGGTTCGGGGCCACCTTCTGCTGCAACCCACGCTGGATCGATCCCTGCTCGCAGCCGCTGCAATGGCAGGCGCCAGAAGCGCTGGCTGCCCTTTCCAGACTCAAACGCAGTGAAGCGTGCATGGGCAGGCGCAGCAAGCTTTTGGCCATGGGACGCCGGGCAGCTTGCGGCAGCAAGGTCCAGCCGGCATAGCCAAAGCAGCAGGCGACCACAACAAAGACAATCAGAGATTGCAGTGTCATGCTTCAGGATCCTAGCCACAAGGTGATGCGGTAGGTGGCAAATGCCGCCGCGTAGGCCAGTGCGAACAGATAGAACGCCATCAGGAGCGGATAACGCCAGGAATTGGTTTCACGACGCACCACGGCCAGGGTTGACAGGCATTGCGGCGCAAAGACAAACCAGGCCAGAAGCGAGTAGGCGGTGGCCAGCGACCAGCCCTGCGCCAGCACGGGGGCCAGGGCATCGGTGACCGATTTGTCAGCCGCTGACAAAGAATAGACCGTGCCCAAGGCTCCAACGACGACCTCGCGTGCCGCCATGCCAGGCACCAGCGCCACCGATATTTGCCAGTTGAAGCCAAGCGGTGCAAACAGCCACTGCAACGCGTGACCGAGCATGCCGGCCACACTGTAGCTGATGGCTGGCCCCTGGCTGGCGTCCCAAGTCGCCGGCGGCCCCGGATAGGTGGACAGGAACCACAACACCACCATCAGTGCGAAGATGATGCCACCGACCCGGCGCAAAAAGATACGGGCTCGCTCCCATAAACCCAGGCCAATATTGCGCAGATTGGGAAGACGGTAAGGGGGCAGTTCCAGCATCAGCGGCTGGTAGGCACTTTTCATCCATACGCGCTTGTAAACCCAGGCGACCGCCATGGCCGAGACCACGCCAGCGACGTACAGGCCAAACAGCGTGAGGCCGCGCAGGCTGAACCAGCCCACATCGCGCGCCGGCACAAAGGCGCCAATGAGCAAAGCGTAGACCGGAAGGCGCGCCGAGCAGGTCATCAGCGGCGCCACCATGATGGTGGCAAGGCGGTCCCGCCAGTTGACGATGGTGCGCGTCGCCATGATGCCCGGAATGGCACAGGCAAAGCTCGACAGCAAGGGAATGAAAGCGCGCCCGGACAGGCCTACTTTGCCCATCAGGTTATCCAGCAGGAACGCGGCGCGCGGCAGGTAACCCGAGTCTTCGAGCAGCAAAATGAAGAAGAACAGAATCAGAATTTGCGGCAGAAAGACCAGCACGCCACCGACACCGGCAAGAACGCCATCCACCAGCAGGCTGCGCAAAGGCCCGGCAGGCATCAGGGCAAGCGTCCAGTCGCTAACCAACAGCACCGCTGCCTTGATGACATCCATGGGCCAGCTGGCCCACAAGAAGACCGCCTGAAAGATCAGGAACAACACCGCGGCAAGCACCAGCAAACCCCAGAAGGGGTGCATCACAGCAGCATCGAGTCGATGCTGAAATCGCCCCTGGTGTGGCGCCATGGGTGCGACCAGGGCCAGGATGCGACGCACTTCACGCTGCAAGTCAGTCGAACTGGTCGAGATTGCGTGACCCGGCGCGCCGCACTGCGTTACTGCGGGATTGGCGAAATACTGCTCGAGCTGCGCCAATAACCTGGCGTGGCCGTCGTGCTGCACCGCAACAGTTTCGACCACCGGGCAACCCAACTCCTGCGCCAGTCGCGGCACGTCCACCTTGAGCCCTTGCGAGCGTGCAACGTCGGCCATGTTGAGGGCCACCAGCAAGGGCCCTCCAAGGCGTTTGAGTTCCAGCACCAGGCGCAGATTCATGCGTAAATTGGTGGCGTCGACCACTGCCACGATGAGATCAGGGGCGTCTTCGCCAGCCCGCCGACCTTCGACCACGTCGAGCATCACCTGCTCATCGGCTGTCGCTGGCGTCAAGCTGTAGGAACCCGGCAAATCGACCACGGATACGGTCTGCCCGTTGGGTAGCCGGGCCAATCCGACCTTGCGTTCTACCGTCACCCCAGCGTAGTTCGCAACTTTTTGACGTGCTCCGGTCAGGAGGTTGAAGAGCGCTGTTTTGCCGCAGTTGGGGTTGCCGACCAGCGCGATACTTTTGATGGCAAGGTCAAGGCTGGGAGCGCTGGCGTGGGACATGAATCGATCAGGCGGTGCTGACCTCAAGGTGGCGCACTTGAATACACTGCGCTTCCAGCAGACGCAAGGCAAACAGGGTTTCCCC
Organism: Comamonadaceae bacterium; assembly: GCA_037132975.1. Taxonomy (GTDB): domain Bacteria; phylum Pseudomonadota; class Gammaproteobacteria; order Burkholderiales; family Burkholderiaceae_C; genus Rhodoferax. The sequence goes on along the minus strand of JBAXOZ010000071.1, from coordinate 5,717 downwards.
GACCTGCACTGCCAGCGGCTCGCGCCCGCCGGGCCCGCGGCGCAGCAAGCGAACCGGCTCACCAGCGATAAAGCCCAGTTCTTCAAGGCGACGCAAGGTTGCAGCACCGACCTCGGCAGAACCTGACACCACACGCTCTACCAACGCATGGGTGCCTTTGGGCAGATCAGATAACAACATCAAGTGGGCCTCACTAAGCAGCAAACGGGATTGAAACAGCTCAAACGCAAATGAGATTCTATCTCATTTGGGGTGATTGGCAAGAGGAAATGTCGGGTCGCCTGCAACGCAGCTCCTGCATCCCAGGAGACAGGAAGTTGGTGTTCACTGTGCTTTTAAAGACTGCTGCGTATCACTCAGTAGACCGCAGCCACGCAGAAGCAGGGTTACGACGTGCTCTGTGGCACGATCATAATCCGCCGCAGCCAGTTCGGCACGACCCAACACGGCACTGACTTGCACACCAAAATCAGCGTAGGTCTGGGTAGCCGCCCAGATCGTGAAGAACAGATGCACGGGGTCCACTGGTGCCATGCGGCCGGCATTGATCCACCCCTGGATCACCGCTGCTTTAACCCGAACCAGTTCGCGCAGTTCCGTGCCAAGCAGTGCTTTCACCACCGGCGCGCCGTGCAAAAGCTCGTTGGCAAAGACCCTGCTCGCATGCGGGCGCTGCACCGACAAAGCCATTTTGGCGCGAATATAGGTTTCGATGGCGACCCTGGGATCCGCCTTGGGGGTGATGCTGAGGGTCGGCACCAGCCAGTCCTCCAGTGTGCGGGCAAGCACCGCGCGGTACAGCGCCTGCTTGCTGCCAAAGTAGTAGTGGAGATTGGCCTTGGGCAGGCACGCCGCCTCGGCAATGGCCGCCATCGTGGCGCCGGCAAAGCCAGCGCCGGCAAAGACACGCTCGGCCGCCGCCAGAATAAGCGCCTCGTTGGTCTGGCGTATCTGGCCTTTGGCTGCCTCCTCGCCTGGGGGTGGCGATGAACTGATCGAAGTGCGGTTCATTGGTCGGAGAAAGGAAAGGGGCCTACCCTGAAGGATATGACCCCTGCTTCACGCTAGCAAAGAATTTACTTGGACGCGGCGTTCCAAACCACGTGCGAATAAGCGGCCTTGCCCGGATCCTTCTTGATCACCGGCGAACTGCCAGCGGCCAGCAAGACCTTGACGGTGCGCTCAAATGCGGCCGGCTCCAAGTAGCCGATCTTGGCCGTGCCGGCGTTGGTGATCAGTTTGGCCACATTTTCCATCTGGCGCTTCTGCACTTTTTCGGAGGCACTACCAGAGGTGTCGGCCGCGACCACAATCTTGGCGGCTTCGGCCGGGTTCTTCACCGCATCATTCCATCCCTTGAAGCTGGCCTTCAGGAATTTGCCCATGCGCGCCACGAAAGCGGGGTCCTTCAGCTTGGCTTCCAGCACATAAAGGCCATCTTCCAGCGAAGCGACGCCTTCTTTTTCATAGAAGAAGGTGACCAGATCACTTTCCTTGACACCGGCGTCCACCACCTGCCAGTACTCGTTGTAAATCATGGTTGAGATGCAGGCGGCCTGGTTCTGCAGCAGCGGATCGACGTTGAAGCCCTGCTTGAGAATCTTGATGTCGGAGTCAGTCTTGTACCCAAGTTTGGCCATCCAGTTAAGGAAGGGATACTCGTTGCCGCCGTACCACACGCCCAGCGTCTTGCCCTTGAAATCTTTGGGTGTGCTCACGCCGCTGGCCTTCTTGCAGGTCAGCATCAAGCCCGATTGGTTGAACACTTGTGCAATGTTCACCAGTGGCACGCCCGCTTCACGCGCGGCCAGCGCATCAGGCATCCAGTTCACCACCACATCAGCGGCATTGCCCGCAATCACCTGCACCGGAGAGATGTCCGGACCGCCCGGTTTGATGGTCACGTCCAGACCTTCGGCCTTGTAGTAGCCTTTGGATTGGGCCACGTAGTAACCGGCAAACTGTGCTTGCGGCAGCCACTTGAGTTGCACGGTGACCTTGTCAGCCGCGCTGGCACTAGCGCCGATGCTTGCGCCGCAAACTGCCAGGACGGCAGCCAGCAGACTGTTGGCGATCTTGGAAGAACGAATCATGGAAAGCTCCTTGGTTTGGGAAAAAAGACGCGCTCAGCCCGGCGGGACCCAACGCGAAGCGGGAAAAGAAAATTAACTTTCACGGACCGACGGGTGCCAGAAAGCGGCACGCCTCTCCAGTTGAACCAGCACAGCATAGGCCAGCGAGCCGGTAACCGCCGCCACCACAATAGCGCCCCAGACCAGCGGCATGTTCATGCGCGAAGCTTCCGTCGAAATCCGAAAACCCAGGCCCGAGGTGGGAGAGCCAAAAAACTCCGCCACGATAGCGCCAATCAAGGCCAGGGTGGCATTGACTTTAAGAGCTCCAAAAATGAATGGCAAAGCAGCCGGCAAGCGCAGGGCCAGCAAAGTGCGGCCATAACTGGCAGCGTAGCTGTGCATCAGCTCACGCTCGAGTCTGCCGGCGGCTTTGAGTCCGGCCAGAGTTGACACCAGCATGGGGAAAAAAGTCATGAGCACAACGACCGCTGCCTTGGATTGCCATTCAAAACCAAACCACATGACCGCGATCGGCGCCACGGCAACCAGGGGAATGGTGCTGGTCAGTGAGGCCAGCGGCAGCAACCCACGCTGCAGGAACGGCAGGCGGTCAATGGCAACAGCCACTACAAAGCCCATGCCGGATCCCAGCGTCCAGCCAATCAGGACCGCCTTCAGCACCGTCTGCACAAAATCACCCCACAAGGTCGGCCCGTGACTGCTCATGGACTGCAGGATCAGGCTCGGCGGCGGCAGCAGGACTTTTGGTACATCAAACGCCACCACCAACAGTTGCCAGAAGAAGATGACCCAGACACCAAACAGGGCAGCAGTCAAGGTGCCGTAAACGCGTCCGCTGTCCAGGGCAGCCATGCGCCGGATCGACTGCACTGCGAACAGCGCCAAAACGAAGGTCGCCAACCAGAACGCCGGGCTTGCTTCCTCACCCCCCGCCGGGGAGAACTGCATCAGCACCAGCCCGCCCGCCAAACATCCCGCGACCAGCATGACAGTCCATTGGGTAGCGCGCTTCATGCCTGACTCCGGTGCCGCAAGACCAGGCGCTCAATGCCAGCCACGGCAGTGGTCAGCGTCAGACCCAACAACGCCGACATCACCAGGGCCGACCAGATTTGCACCGTGTTGCCGTAATAGGAGCCGGTCAGCAAGCGCGCGCCCAAGCCCGCCTGGGCGCCGGTTGGCAATTCCGCCACCATCGCCCCAACCAGACCGGCAGCGATGCCGACCCGCAAGGCAGGAAAGAGGAACGGCAAGGCGGCCGGCAAACGCAGCAACCAAAGGGCCTGCCAACGCGTTGCTGCATAGGTATGCAGCATTTCGGTCTCGATGCGCTGGGGTGAACGCAGGCCCTGCACCATCGCTACGGTCACCGGGAAAAAACACAGGTACATGGCGATCACCGCCTTGGGTGCAACACCGGCAAAACCGAGACTGCCCAAAATCACCAGCACGATAGGCGCAATCGCCAGCACGGGTACCGTTTGTGATGCCACGATCCAGGGCAGCAAGGCCCGATCGAGAGTGCGCGAATGAACAATGCAAACAGACAAGACCAGCCCGAGCAGCGTGCCCATCACAAAACCCCAGAGTGTTGACTCAGCCGTCACCGCAACGTGAAACAGCAGGTTGCGCGGCGAATCCAGTGGCCAGTCCACCAGGGCTGACCAAAGATCCTGCAACACCTGATGCGGCGCCGGCAGCACCGGACGCTGCATTTCCATCGTGGCCGCCAGCAGGTCCTGCCAACGCCACGCACCATCCTGAGGCAGGACACGTTCGATTGCGCCCGGTGCATTGAGCAGCCAGGCGCCGAGATACCAGACCAACAATACCGTCAACAGGATGACCAGCACTGGCAAGCCCTGCTGGCTCCAGCGTGCGATCGGTCCTCTGACGACGACCTTAGTCATGGTGGCCTTCGGCCAAGGCCTCCCGCAGCGCATGTGCGACTTCGATGAAAACAGCGCTGTCACGCATACCCAGATGCCGCTCGTCCGGCAGCGGAGACTCAATCACTTTGATGATCCGCCCGGGCCGCGGCGACATCACCACGATGCGGGTAGCCAGGTAAGCTGCCTCAGCGATCGAGTGTGTGACGAAAACGACCGTGCGACGCTCACGCTGCCACAGTTGTTGCAACTGCTCGTTCAATCGATCGCGGGTGATTTCATCCAGCGCGCCAAATGGCTCGTCCATCATCAGGATACGCGGCTCAAACGACAGGGCGCGCGCAATCGACACGCGCTGCTGCATCCCGCCTGACAACTGCCAGGGGTACTTGCTCTCGAACCCGGTCAATCCAACACGCGCCAAGTGCTCAAGCGCAACAGTCCGGCTCTGCGCCCTGGAATAGCCCTGGATCTGCAAGGGCAAGGTCACATTGCCAAGTACCGTTCGCCATGGAAACAAGGCTGGCGCTTGAAACACATAGCCATAGGCACGTGCCAAGCGCGCTTCGTGCGGCGTGACGCCATTGACCAGCACCCGCCCGGCGCTGATCTTCTCGAGATCGGCAATCACACGCATCAAGGTCGTCTTGCCACACCCCGAAGGACCAATCAGGGCAATAAATTCGCCTTCACGAATATCCAAGTCAATGTTCTCAAGCGCATGTACCGGCGAATCGGCAGTTTCATAAACCACACTGGCGTTGCGAACTTCAACGGCCAGTCGCGCGCCGGCCGAAGACGTTGCATCTGAGGGGAACAACACTTCAGGATTTTTCATGGGACCGCGCAAAAACAGGTCGCAACGCACCACAATGCAGCGAGGCGACCTGGAAGCCAACCAATTGGTCAGGTTATTCTACTGAGCTACGCTATTTCCGTGCCAAGAATATCGTCGGGGTTTGTACGGGTCAGCCGGGCTCATTGACGCGATCGAGCCAGTTCCACATACCAGTCCAGACAAGCTGGATTCGCCATCGCCTCGCGGTTCACCACCTTCTCAAGCGGATGACCCAACAGCAACTTCTTGATGGGCAACTCCTGTTTTTTTCCTGACAGTGTGCGCGGTATCTGGGCCACCTGAAAGATTTCGTTGGGCACAAAACGTGGTGAGAGCGCCGTCCTGATGGCCGCCGCGATCTTGCTACGCAATGCCGGCGTCAAGGTCAAATCGGGTCGCAACACGACAAACAAAGGCATGTAGCTCTCGCGGCCCAGGTATTCCAGGTCAACGACCATGGAGTCGAGCACTTCGGGCAGGGCTTCAACCGCGCTGTAGATCTCGCTGGTCCCCATCCGCAGTCCGTGCCGATTGATGGTGGCATCACTGCGGCCGTAGATGATGCAACCCCCATGGCTTCCGATCTTGAGCCAGTCGCCATGCCGCCAGACGCCCGGGTACATGTCGAAGTAGCTGGACAGATAGCGCTGCTTGGCCGTGTCACCCCAGAAATAAAGCGGCATGCTGGGTATCGGCTGCGTGCAGACCAGCTCGCCCACTTCGTCGATCACCGGCTGGCCCTGCTCGTTCCAAGCCTGCACCGCACACCCCAGCAAGCGGCACTGCATCTCCCCTGGCACTTGCGGCAGTTCCCGGTTGCCGCCAATGAAAGCGCCGCAAAAGTCGGTGCCGCCGGAGATGTTGCTCCACCAGATGTCGCCCCCACGCTTGCCC
>JBAXOZ010000070.1:0-12055 GCA_037132975.1 Comamonadaceae bacterium | reverse complement strand
CCAAGCCCATCGGCATCGGCCAGGGAGTTCGCAGCTGTTAGCGTTTGCCCTTGCGTGGGGGTGCCGGTGATGGTGACGCTGCCGGTGGGTGCGTCGTTGACATTCACCACAGCATTGGTAGCACCGCTGGTCACGCTCTCCGCATGACCCAACAGATCGGTATAGCTGGCTGTCGCAGTGATGGTCTTGCCAACTTGCGCCTCAGCCAGCACCAGCGTGCTGTTGGTTGCGCCGGTGATGGCTGTTCCAGCGGCGCTCCACTGGTAGCTGATGGTGCCAAGCCCATCGGTATCGGCCAGCGAGTTGGTCGCCGTCAGCGTCTGGCCCTGAGTGGGAGTACCCGCAATGGTCACGCTGCCAGTGGGCAGGTTATCGGCCGGATCGGCAATCGCAACTGTCAGCGGCGTAATGCTGTAGCCGTCGTACTGGCTGTCGGCGCTCACCACCCGGAACGTGATCTGGCCGGTGTGTGCGCCTTCGGTGACTTTATTGTCACGCGCGGTCACCGACACCGTCTGTGATGTCGCGTAATTGACCGACGTGAAGGTCAGCACGCTTGAATTGAAAGTGAAGCGGTTGTTGCTGTCCTGCTCCACATAGACCTTGACATCGCCGGTCGGCTGTGTCGCCAGACTAAAAGTCAAAGTCTCGCTGCTGGTGCCACTACCCTCTACCATGGGCGAGCCAGCACTAAGCCCGTAACCGGTAGGGGTAGGAAATGTGATGCCAACGTTGCTGCTGACCACCCGTAGAGTTTGCAGCATCACAGAACTGGCACCAGAGTTATCCAGTGCACCACTGGAGTCGAATGCCTGTAGCGCCAGGCTTAGGCTGCCGGTCACCGCGCCGGGCAGCAGGTAGGCTTTGGCCATCTGCGCTGCCGTCAGGGTGATTGACGTATTCATTGCGTAGGTCGCGCTGGTCGTACCATCTGCCTCAATCAGAGCGATCGAACCAGCCATCGCAGCGACTTCGCCCGTAGCCTTGGACAAAGCCACTTTATAGCTCGCGATGGTTTGCCCAACATCCGCGTCGCTGGCACTAAACAGAGTTGACAGCGCGACCTTGCTGGCTGCCTTGACCGAGCGCGTCACTGCCGTATCAATCACGTCGTAGGGCCGCGCCGAAGTGACCGAATCAATCGTGATAACGGGCGTGTCGTTCATGTCCAGCGTGCTGCCGCGCACGCGCAACGTGTAGGCACCGGTATCGACCGCCACGCCGTCGGCCTTGAGCACCTCGATGACAAAGGTGTCGGCAGAACTGTACTTGGCGGCATCGATGGTGAACGTCTTGCTGGCACCTGCGGTGGAGCTGATGGCTGCGCCCTGCACCGTGGTCAGTTCCTGGTCGCCCGTCCAGCGGGTGAGTTTGACGTTCCACTCCGGTGTATTGTTGTCACCGGTGGCGGCGGCAAAATCGACGTTGATGTCACCCGACATGGTGGCCGTGCTGAATACCCAGTAATCCACATCCGTGGCATCCGACAGGTGACCCGTCATCCAGGCGTTTTCGACGGGCCGGTTCTGGTCGGTTGTGGAACTGGGGATGGCCGCAGTCTTGCTACTGTTGTCGCCACTGCTTTCCACCGTCGGCAGCACGCTCGCGCGTACCGAGTAGTTGGCATCGCTCCAGCTTGCGGGGCTTACTTTGACGAAATAGGTGCCTGCAGCCGCCACCTGCCCGGTCAGCGTCGTCAAGCCCCCCGCCGCCTGTGTTTGTGCCGGGTCAAAAACCAGCGCGGTACTGGCGGCCAGACCACCCGGCAACGATGTGTCCAGCGTCAAGGTCGAACTGCCACTATTGAGCGCCGTGGCGCTGGTCACTGTGTAAATGGTGGTGTCAGCCGACGAGGTGGCAAAGGTGAAGCGACTGCCCACCGGGACAGCCGAGGTCAGTCCGGTAACGGCAAGCGTGGTGCCGGTATTGCTGCTGCCGTCAACCGTCGGTGAACCACTAACCGTAGAAGTCAGGCTGGTGACGTAATCACCGTTACCATCCAACAGCGCCAGGTTCCAGTACTTGGTAGCCGTCAGCAGGGCATTGCTCAGTTCAAGCTTGATCAGCGCCGCGCTGGTAGTCGTCAGCTTGAAGTAGTCCACGTCCGAAGACGAGGACAGCGATGCCGTCATCCAACCCGCACCGAGTGCATCCTGTGTTGCAGTCGTGTTGTTCGACGCGCCGTTGATCAGTGGCGATTCCTGTTCGTAAGCCATTGCGATTCCTTGGAGTTGTTCTTAGCTGCAAATCAGAATGTGTTGGTCACTTCAAAGTTGGCCGCCACCAGGTTTTCCAAGGCCACGCCAATGAGCTTCACACTGTTGCCTGATCCCAGATCGATAAAGACATCGCTGCCTTGCTGGCTGGCTCTGGCCAGCGCCAGGGTGGCGCTGTTGACGCCGATGCCGTTGATGCCATCGCTGTCGCCAGCGCCGAGCACAAGTGTGATGCGGTCGCCCGCAGCGCCCGTCACAAAGTCGCGGATTTGATCGGCACCGTTGCCATCGGCAAACACAAAGTGGTCGGCTCCGGCTCCGCCGGTGAAAATTTCGTTGGCGCTGGTGGAGTGCATCACATCGGCAAAGTCAGTTCCCTGCACCTGGGTGACGGTGACCAGTCCCGAGCCGCCAAACACCGCCTTTTGGCTCGTCTTGAACGACAGGTCGGTAACGCCATCGGTAAACACCAGTTGCTCAACCTGACGCAGCGTATCGGTTTCACTTGGGCTGTTGGTAGCCACCTCGAACCAGCGGTCATAACTAACCGTGCCGGTGGCCAGCGTGGTGTCGGTGTTGTCTGCGGTGGCACTCAAACCACCTGCCGTGGTACCCGGCGACGCCCCCATACTTTGATCGAGCGTTAACGTGCTGCCGCTGATCGAGGTGATCTGGTAAGGCCCGTAGCTGGTACCGGTAACCAAGTAGCTGATGTACATCCCCGCAGCCAATCCAGTGGCTGACGTAACGCTCAGGCTGGTTCCACTCTGGTTGGAGCTGGCTGCGGTGAAAGTGCCAGCGGAATGGGTGCCATTTGTAGCCGCCGCAGAGACTGCCGACAGTGCGTCGGTTGACGTCACCGTGTAGTCAATCCGAGTCGGTGAGGAATTGGAGTCCAGCGCCGAGGTCACCGTGACGGCCGAACTCAGCGTACCTGCGGTCTTGGCAGCCGCGATGGCTGCATCAAGGCCGCTCTTGAGCGCGCTCAGCGTGGTTACACCGACGGCAGCCGTGTAGCTCACCGTGACATCCCCTACCGTCACAGACGCCACGTCGCCCGCCTCTACCGCGCCGCTAATTGAAAAGCTGGCACTTTGCAAAGCGTGAATGGCATAGGCCGACTTGGCACCGGTGAAGACAACACGGTCCACGTTCGGATTGCCCGCCGCGTCCAGCCCGTCGTTGGCTCCGCCCACGACCATATCGTTTCCGGCACCGGGGTAGAAGGTGTCGGCACCACTGCCACCCGTGAGGGTGTCATTGCCTGCACCGGAGTCAATGAAGTTGATCAGCGTCGAGGCCGAGCGGTTGATCGTGTCAGCGTTATCGGTGCCCGTGACGTAAGCGGTATCGACCTTCTGGTTGCCGTCGGTATCTACTTCCTTGATCGTGACTACCGCTGCCGCGCCGAGCTTGACCACTTTGTCGCTGAACGCCAGTTCCTCGATGTTGGTCAGGGTGTCGGTGCCGTCGGGTGAGCCCGTGCGATTGTCTGTCACCGTCACTGGACCCGTGCCGCTAATCGTGTAGTTTGCGTAGGCACCGCTGAACACCGCACGGTCGGTTCCCGAGCCGCCATCGATGGAATCATTGCCCCCGCCCCCTTCGATAACGTCATTGGCACTACCACCGGTGAGCGTATCGGCACCGTCGCCACCGGCGATGTGATGCGCTATCGTTGACTGGCCACTCGCCGGTGAAATAGTGTCAGGCGCACTGGCCAGATCCAGACCACGAATGTCGATCAGATCGGTTACACCGTCCTTGTTCAAGTCAAGCGCCGTGGTTACCTGGACCAGACTGACGAAGCGGTCGCTGAATTGAAGACCTTCGATATTGGTCAGGGTGTCGGTGCCCTCGGCGGAACTGCTGACGGTAAACGAACCATCGTTGTTCTTCGTCACCGTGTAAAGGCTGGCTGTGCCTGCGTACTCAGCAACGTCAATCAATGGGTTGCCCTGCAGGTCGGTGCCATTGGCCCCGCCGTCCAATATGTCGTTGCCAGCGCCACCGTTGAGAATGTCGCCACCGGCACCGCCGCTGATGGTGTCGTTGCCGGCACCACCCTTGATGTGGTCGTTGGTCACGTCGCCGGTCAGCGTATCGTTACCGTCGGTTCCGGTAATGTCTGCGTTGTCCGGCCGACCATCACCGTTGAGGTCCTGCACCGTCTTGGTGGCTTGCAGCATCACGAAGCGGTCAAAGAAGGCCAACGCCTCAATGCCCGACAGAATATCGACGCCGCTACCGCCATCGTCGGCACTGAATGAGTCCGTGACACGCACCAGCACATTGCTGCCACCCGGATTGGTGGAAACCCAGTTGACGCCATCGGTGCCGTACTCGACGGTGTAGCGACTGTAGGCACCCTGGTAGCGCACCACGTCAAAGCCCGGGTTGCCCCAGGTGTCGACTCCGTTGGCACCACCGTAGATCATGTCGTCGCCAGCACCACCGTCAAACTCGTCGGGGCCGGAGCCGCCAGTCAGAGTGTCGTTACCCTCATTGCCATGCAACACATGGCGCACACCGGGGTAGGCATCGTTGGAGACGTCGATCGCATCGGCCAGCATCGAACCATTGACCTGCACCTCCACCACCTTGCTGGTCTTCGCATCCGTCATGGCATGGGTGTCAACGCCCAGGCGAACATAGCGGTCAGAGAATGAGAGCGCTTCAACGTTGGTCAGCGTATCGGTTCCGTCGCCATCGGCCTGGCTGTCGGCCACCGTCACCGTACCATCTGGGTTGGCGGTAATCGTGTAACGCGCAAACTCTCCGCTGTACTGCGCGGTGTCAATTCGCACGTTTCCGGTCGTATCGGCACTGCCATTGGCACCACCGTCGATGGTGTCGTTGCCAGCGCCGCCGTTGATCATGTCACCGCCAGCACCACCGTTGATGATGTCGTTGCCTGCGTTACCCCTGAGGTTGTCGTCGCCGGTGTAGTTGTACCCGCTGGCACGGCTTGCAGAGTAGCCGATGGTGTCGTTGCCCTGGGTGCCATCCACGTAGGCGCTGACAATCGCGCTCGCAGAGTCGGCCGACGCGTGCTGGTAAAAGACCTGCACATCCAGCGGCAGCCATTTGTCGCTGAACGACAGCGCCTCCACATTCACCAAGGCATCAACGCCGGTACCTTGGAGTGCAGCCGGCAGGCGGTCGGCAACCAGCCAGCCATGGATACTGGTTTGAGCGCCTGCATGGCTAATCATGGTACCAACGGCGTCATTCAGATCCGTAGGACTGAGGGCAGCCAGTGCGCCGGTCACGGCAGAAATCTGGTAGCCACTGATCGTCAGGCCCGCTGTGGTGCTGCTCAGTGTCCAGGAGCCATTGCTATTGATAAGCGTCACATCGATCAGGTTGTACCGGCTGAAGTTGCCGTCAAAGCGCACCTGGTCAGGCATCGCAGCGCCCCACTGGTCGGTGACCGTATTGGCACCACCGTCCACGTAATCGTTGCCAGCGCCAGTGCGCACCGCGTCGCCACCGCTGCCGCCGATATACACGTCGTTGCCATCGCGCAAATCAACGTTGATAAGCGAGGCCGTGAGCTGCTCCTCGGTCTTGCCGGTCAGCGACACCAGCTTGGCCATGGTCACCGTATCGGCATTGGCGGTGCCCGTGACATTGACTGAATCGAGCTTGCCGTCGTTATTCCAGTCATTGACGTTGGCCTGAATGTCGACCGCCAACGCTCCGTCGGCAAACCACAAGTTTTCAACGTTGAAGAGCAGATCGGTGCCATCGCCGCCGAGATCAGGGCTCAGGGAATCGGTCACCAAATAGCCGCTGCTGTGGCCCGTGGTCAGATCAAGTTTGGCATACGCGTTTTGCAACACGGTTGCCGTAGCGCTCGCCACCGAGCTTCCTATGACCAGACTATTCTGGGTTGCGGTGAAGGTGGCCACTTCTGTGCCGGCGATCGAAATATGCGAAATGCCACTGACCGTAGTGATACCCACCGACTGCACCGTGTAGCGGCTTGCATTACCGGAAAACTGTGCCTGATCCTGGTCTTGCCACGGGTCTCCCGACGTGCCATTGGCACCACCGTCGAGCACGTCGTTGCCTTCACCGCCTTGCAGGTTGTCGCCACCACCGCCGCCAATCAGCACGTCGTTGCCAGCGTTGCCGCGAAGCTGGTCGCGCTGCCCGGTGGCTGCAGTCACTCCATCGGTACCGAGATCGCCATTAATCACATCGTTGAACACCGTACCATCCGCACTGGCGTTGGTGTGACCGGTGCTGTCAGTCCACGATGAACGTCGAACGCCGACATCGACCCAACGATTATTGAAAGCCAGACTCTCCACGCCGATCAGAATGTCAGTACCGAGCGAGTTGCTGTCATCCGCCGGCAGCAAGTCGCGCACTTGTAAGGCCGCCTGCCCCTGGTAAGTGGTCGAAGTGATCTCAAAACGCTCAAACGGCGCGTTGTAGTGGGCAGTGTCGCCGCGGGTTGCGCCATTGCTGCCGCCGTCAATCACATCATTGCCAGCACCGCCTTCCAGTTCGTCGCCCCCAGCTCCACCGACCAGTGTGTCGTCCCCTGCGCCGCCGCTAAGCCAATCGCTATTGGCCGTGCCTTTGAGGACATCGGCAAAGTCGGTGCCAAAGGCATTCAGAAAGGCGTCAGACCCCGATCCAATGTAGTTCAACGATGGCTTGACGTTGACCATGCTGTCGCTGAACTGCACCTGGTCGATGTTGATGAGCATGTCGGTGCCATTACCGCCAGCCGAGTCAGGTAGCAGGTCTTTCACCTGGACACCAAAGATGTCTGTAGCCGCTGCGTTGGCAGGGCTGACTACAGAGTAGGTGCCATCAGCATTGGGGTGTGCCATGACGCCAGTGATCTCGTAGCGGGCACGACCGCCGTCATAGCGCGCGGTGTCGATGTAATCGGACGAGGTGCCGCCGCTGACAACGTCGCTGCTGCCGTCGATCGTGTCGTTGCCACCATTGCCCTGGAACTGGTCGCCGTAGCCAGTGCCCGTCAGTACATCATTGGCAAAAGTGCCGATGTAACTCTTGCCGCCTGGCGTCGACGTCCCCATAAGAACGTTCTGGAACGTGCGCGGTGCCAGCGCCAGCGTGGTGTCGCTGAACTGAAGCTGCTCGACGTTGGTAATGGTGTCGATGCCGTAGCCAATACCGGCGTTTATGTTGCTGTCAGAAATGTCGCTTAGGTGTCCATCAGTAAACTGTATATTCTTTACAGAAGCCAGATCAGCTACAAGGTAGCTTTGCACACCTTTGGTAACACCCAGGTCGACGATATCAAAGCGACTGCGCGGTGCATCGCCGTAGTTGACAACATCACCCGCGGCCCAAACATTGCTGCCGCTGCTACTGCTGTCGCTGCCACCGTCAATGGTGTCGTTGCCTGGATCGACTTGAATAACATCGTCCCCATCACCCGCAGAAATGGTGTCACTCCCACCTCCACCGGAAATCGTGTCATTACCTGCACCGCCGGAAATGATGTCGTTGCCTCCGCCTCCAGAAATGCTGTCGTTTCCATCACCCCCTGAAATGGTGTCGTTGCCTTTACCTCCGTTAAGAGTGTCTGCTCCGCTGGTGCCGTTGATCGTCTGGTCGGAACTACTTCCTGACCCGCTGCTGGCGGTAAAAGTACCTCCCACCCACGACCCGTCCCGAAAACTGATGGTTTCGATGTTGGTTAGCGAATCGACACCGTCACCGCCGTAGGCAGCCGCCAACTTGTCAGTTACCGTGACAACTCCGGCGTTTGACGTGACGGTGTAGCGGCTGTAGGAATCGCCATAAACAACGGTATCGTTGCCGGCCCCGCCATTGATCGAGTCGTTGCCTGCGCCCCCGGAAATGATGTCGTTACTGCTACCACCGGTAATGGTGTCGTCGCCTGCACCGCCATTGAAATTGTTGGACGTGTCGGTGCCGGTTATGGTGTCGGCAAAGTCTGTGCCGACATACATGGCGTTGGATCCGCCCATTTGGTTGATCTGTACCAAGAGCGGCATGTCCTTGTCGGAGAACTGCAGCCGCTCGACGTTGAAAACGATGTCTGTACCCAAGCCGCCCATGCTAGCCGGAATGAGATGCTCGATCCGGTAATAGATCTGGTTCGCGTGACCTGTGACCGTGCCGCTAGCATCATCGGTCAATTGGTCGATCTTGAACTGGGCGCGCGGCGCGTCGTAGCGGGCGACATCATAGGTGTTCCAGCTATTCCAGGGTTGTGTGGCGTCAACCGCCGGGTTGGCACCACCATCGATGGTGTCGTTGCCTGCGCCGCCGGTCAGATCATCCTTGAGGTTTCCACCGATGAGGATGTCATTGCCACCATTGCCGTTCAGACTGTTAGACACGCTGGCAGAGCCTTGAATCAGGTCGCCAAAGCGTGTGCCCCAGACATTGTGGTTGGTGATCGCACTTGTCGCTTGATCGGTCATGTCGAAGGACTGCAGGGTAAGCTGCTCCCAGGCATCGCTGAAGCTAAGTTGCTCGATATTGCGCAGTACATCGCGCCCGTCACCACCCATGGCATCGGAATAGCGGTCGGTGATGACAATGAACCCATCGGCGGTGTAGTAGTTCGACGCGACGTAAGCTTTGGTCCCAACCGTTAATCCCAAATTGTCAAACTGAGCGGTCTCGCCCGTATTCGCAGGTCGATAGAACTGAATGTCGTAGCGATTGATAGAGTTGGTGTAGATGGCACGGTCCATGTCACTCCACGCATTGCCACTGTTGCCGTTGGCACCGCCGTCGAGCACATCGTTGCCTTTACCACCCTGTAACTGGTCGCCGCCAGCGCCTGCCATCAATGTGTCATTACCGGCATCCCCCATGAGAAAATCGTTGCCAGCGGTTCCCGTAATGCTGTCACTGAGAATGCCGCCTTGGTACATGGTGCCCATGGTGGCGCCAGACCCGAAGGAATTGGTACTGACACCCAGGTTGACTGCCGCATCGGTGAACTGGAGCTGTTCAACGTTGATCAGGTAGTTGACACCGTCGCCACCGGGAACGTTGTCGGTGACGCGGATAACGTTGGCGGGAAGATTTGCGCCAGAGTACTTGGCCGCGATCAGGGCCTGGATACCGGAAGGAGCGTCGTTATAAGCCAGCACATCGACCGAGTAACGCTTTTGCGCGCCGCTGAACTGCACCACATCCTGGTCGTTCCAGGAGTTGCCGCTGGTCCCGTTGGCACCGCCATCGTAAAAGTCATTGCCTGCGCCGTCTTGTATGCGGTCGCCCCCGGCCCCGGCGTACACCACGTCGTTGCCATCACCGGGAACAATCCAGTCGGCCTTGTTCGTGAAAGCACTTCCCAGTGCGTCGGCATCAATGGTGTCGGCAAATTCCGTCCCCTTGATGTTGTTCATCGAGCTGCCGCCCATGCTCGCCGATGACTGAAAGCTCACCTGCAAGGCCTTGCTGCCATCGCTAAACTGCAGCGTCTCAATGTTGGTCAAGGTATCGGTGCCCAAGCCGCCAAACTCTGCCGTTAGCTTGTCGGTCACGGTGAAGCCGCCCGAACCGTTGGATGCAACCGTGAAACGGCTTTGGGCCGCGTCGTAGCGCACCACATCATTGCCTGCGCCGCCGTTGATCACGTCATCACCCGCGCCGCCATCGATGGTGTCGGCACCTGCGCCACCCGTGATGGTGTCGTTACCGGCCCCCGCCTGCACGTAAGCCGATGAATCGCCCGTGGTGATGCTGTCGCTCCAGTCGGTCCCCTTTACGTTCGTCATGGTGCCCATCGAACTCGACACGACCGCCAGATTCTTTTCACCATCAGCAAAGCGCAGGACCTCGATGTTGGACAGCGTGTCCTGGCCGTCACCACCGGCTTTGCTATCGGTCACGACTACTGTGCCGGCCGGGTCATAGGTAGCAGCCACGCTTCCATCCGAATGCTTGAACTGGATCGCGTAGCGTGCCATGTTGCCCGAATATTCGGCCACATCAACGCCATTGGAGCCATTCGGGTCCCAGGTCGAACTGCTGCTTGATCCCGATCCAGATCCCGACGCACGATTGGCACCGCCGTCCAGGCGGTCATCGCCCGCATCGCCGCGCAAGGTGTCTGCACCAGCGCCGCCGTAAAGCGTATCGTTGCCAGCGCCGCCCTTGAGGTAATCAGAACCCGAGAAGTCGTAGGTACCGACTGGTGGACTGCTTGGCAGCACACCAATGACATCAGCGAAATCAGTGCCGGTGGCAAACAGCCCAATCACCTGCGTCTGGCCCATCGAATTGACCATCTTGTTGAACATCAGGTCCGGCGTTAGCCGCACATTCCACTTGTCGCTGAAATTGATGGCATCGATGTTGTACAGGGTGTCGGTGCCGTCCGGAGAACCAGTCCGGTTATCCGTGACCGTGTAGTAGGTGGCACCCGATGTGCCCGTGACGGTGCCTGTGCTGTCGGTGAGTTGGGTGATGGTGTACTTCGCCGCCGGGCCGAAATACTGGGCCTGGTTTTGCACGCTCCAAGTGTCGGTTAGCGACGGGTTCAAGCGCGCCACTGTGGTGCTGTCGCCGCCATCAATCAGGTCGTTGCCAGTGCCGCCCACAATCTGGTCGCCACCCTGACCGGCGTGGATGGTGTCGTTACCAGCACCCGCGTCGATAAAGTCGCGGTAACCCGTGGCGCTATTCGCAGTGTGCAGCGCGTCAGCATCGATGGTGTCGCCAAACTGTGTGCCACGAATACTATTCATGGCGACACCGGTAGAACCCTGTTGCGATGAAAATTGAACCGTCAGATTGACCTGCTTGTCGGCAAACTGCAGGTATTCAATATTGGTCAGTTGATCGGTGCCTTCAGGACTGCCTGAGCTTGTATCGGTAACGGTCACCACACCGTTCGCAGCGCGCGTAACCGTAAAGTTGGCAGCATTACCTGAGTACTGCGCGGTGTCGCTGCCGGCCCCACCATCTAGGCTGTCGTTGCCTGCGCCGCCAATCAATATGTCGCTTGCGCTCGTGCCAGTCAGCGTGTCATTGCCGCTGGTACCGTTGATCACATTCGGGCTGCTGCTGGCATTGGACACCTGGAACGACACATCCAGTGGCGTGCCCGGCAAATAGTCATTGACGTTGTCATCCGCATACAAGCGCAGGACATAGCTACCAGCGCTCGCCTGGGCAGGCACCGTAACACTGCCTGTCAAGTGGCCATTGGTCGCAGTCATCGCTATGCTGTCCAGCACGGCAATGGGGCTGAAGACAGCGGATGAACCGCTACCGCTGAGTTGCCCGACTACAGCCTTATAAGTGATCGCGTCACCATTGGCATCGGTAGCAGCTACTGCGAAATCAAGTGACACTGCCTGACCCGGGGTGAATGTCAAACTTGATGGCGGTGTGAAACTACCCCAGACGGGTGCCGAATTGGCTACACCGCCAGTTCCAGTTCCAGTTCCAGTTCCGCCGCTGGCAGCGGCAATGATAATGGGCAAATCAATGGAATTGCCCGGCGAGTGCGTGGCATCGCCCGCATAGACACGCAAGACGTAATTGCCCGCAGTCAGGTCTGACGGAATCGAGGCACTTCCCACGAGGCCGCCTCCAGCGGACGCTGCCGATATAGCTATCCCCGTCAGTGCGCTCACCGGCGTAAACGTGGCCCCTGACATGGTTCCTACCGAAGCGGTGTAGGTGATGGCATTGCTCTCAGGATCGGTGGCAACGACGGGCACTGCAAGTGCAGCAGTTTGACCCAACGTATAACTCGGCACCACGCTTTGCGTGACCGAACTTGGCCAGAGCGGCGCGGCATTGCCACTTGAACCGCTGCTCATGTACAGCCCAGCGGGGTTGCCGCTGCTGTC
>JBAXOZ010000069.1:0-12121 GCA_037132975.1 Comamonadaceae bacterium | reverse complement strand
TGTGGTCCAGTTCAACGCCGTAAAGAAGCAGTTCGTGGCGACCCGCAAGGTGCCCCAAGACGACGATGGTTTTCTTGAATTGCCTGCCCGATACCAGTCACTGGACCATGTGGCGGATGCACTCCAGATTGTCAGTGGACCCCCATGGGTTAGGCCACAAATTCAACTTGGCAGATTTCCATTGCCAGTCTTGGCGGTGGGGAAGGTTGGACTGTACCGCTGCGTCAAGGGTCGTTCGCCTCAGATGGTTTACGCGAAGACTAACTGTCTGATTGTGGAGTCAGGGCAAAAAACCACATGCGCGAGGAACTCAGCGTGAAAACCGATGGCCTCACATTCGGCATTGGGTCGCCAAGTTAACGCCGTCGTTAATATTGAAGGCAACTTCTACTCGACGAGCCAGGCTCTTTGCGAGCGAAAGTCGCAGTCAATCTGAAGACTTTACCGGGCACCCTCTCGCCTCAAATGCGGACTTTCCTTGGTAATTCAGCTCTGGGTAGTAGTCGCCCAACACCTCACGCTCGTCACCGGGGACCTTCGTCGCCCACAGGCTGTGGCTGAAGAACGCGGCCGAGGGCTTCATGTGCCGGTGCACCAGAATGCCTCCGTGGGGATTGTCAATACCGTCGCCCACACCCCATGCCATCCACGCCACACCGCATTCAGTCTTGGCGTTCGAAGGCCGGGCCTCGGGTGTCGAGACGACGATGGTGTAGCGCCCTTTGGCATCCTTGGGCACCTGCTCATCAAACAGACAGGAATCAGTGGCACCGTCGGCAATCGAGCGTCCCTTGCAAATGGACCAGTAGCGCAGATCGACCTGATCGTCCATGACCGCATTGCCACCCAGCGTGTGCGGCGTACGTGGTGCCTTGGCCTGAATGACCAACGCGTCACCGTACCTATTGTCAACATAGGTGCTGACGTAGAAGTTGTCGAGCGTACTGTAAAAACCTGCGCGCCGCGCAGTGTCCATACGGCTGCGCAACCCCTCAAACGGCGTGTTGATCAGCACGTTCGCCAGCGTCAATTGGGGGTTGAAGAAACTGTTCCAGGGAACAGGCGATGGCTGTGCAGGCGCATAAGCGGCCTTGGCGCCGGGTATTGTGAAGGCAGCCTTCATCCCTTCTTTGGGGGCCCGGTAGTCACGTACCGCACCATCCTTCACGACATATTGACGGCACATGGCTTCACCTTCGATGGTGCGCCCGTCGGCCAAAGTCATGACCGGCTTGGGAAGTGGCACACCGCCCATGGCATCGCGACCACCATCGGGTGCGTAGATCCGCATCCACACCTGGTAGGTGGACTCATCGGTCGGAACAAAGAGCGTGTTGGCCGGACGGGTCGATTCATCCACGCGGACTCCCGCCACCATGGGGCGAGACTGAACGGCAACCGTGTAATTACGCTTGTTGCCTTGGCGTTGGGCATTGGCCAGAAACGGGTTGGCGCTACCGACATCAGGCGCGATGGTATCGTCGGCCAGACCATCTACGGGCTGCCCGATAGGGTTGTAGGAAGTGAAAGACAGGTAACGTGCCCTGGGAAATTGACCCTTGAGCTCAAGCTTGGCGCCTGCAGGAAGCTTGAATTGGGATATCCAGTAGGTAACCGCCAGATCCGGGATCAGGATATTGAAGGTGCTGGGGTGCAAGGTTGCGACCCAAAAGCAATCGGTCAATCCCTTGCCTGCATGCACGCGGTCAATTTCCTCGGCTCCAAAGGCGACCACTGCGGGCGTCGCTGCACGAAGCCGGGCCATGACAGCCGCCAACTGAGGGTTGGCGGCAGCGGGCGCTGAAGCGCTTGGCGCGGGTGCTTGGGTAGCAGGAACTTGACCGATGACCCAACCGGAAGCGGTCAATGTCAAGAATGCGAGCGTGCAGCGAACGGTCTTTGAATTCACATTTATCTCCTGGCTATTTGGTGACTATCTGAAAAGTCCCGGCAGCTTTTTCGATCAGGCCAAAGAATCGGATCAGGTCTATCTTGCTGCCGCCGATCTTCAGGTCGTCGCTCATGAGGGTGTCCTTGACGCCCGCCGTACCCGCAATCATCTTCACGAAGATTTCCTTGGTCAGTGTCAGCGTTGCGTTCGCGTCGGCCGCGGCCTCCCCACTTCTGAAATGCAACACTGAATTTTCGATCCACAAGACGTAGGATTCCTTCAGATCGCTCAACACCAGATTGACTTTGAGGTTCTTGCCGTCCGCGGCCGGGCCGTCGAGGCTTGCCGCCATGGCCTCCAAAAAGCGCTCCGTAGGGGTTTGGTACAGCATCTCGATGATCGTCGCCTTGGAAATCCCCTTGGCAGGTGGTCCATCGCGCAATTCCTGTGCGCCCGTCAGGTAGGTGTTGCGCCAAGTGGCGGCCTCGGAGGAGTAGCCCATTTGCTCGTAGGTCTTGGCCAGCAAAAGCTTCGCCGCACTGCTGGAAGGATCGCCAAATACCGCATGGTTGAGCAATTCAGCGGCCCAACGGTATTCGCCCTTGTCGTAGGCAGCTTGAGCCGCGGCCACAGCCTTGTCGCTGCCACCGATGAGCTCAAGGTAATGCTTGGCAGACTCCTGCGGCGGCAACGGGTTGAGGTTGGCCGGGTTGCCGTCGTAGGCGCCGATGTAGAACTGGTACACCGCCTTGACATTGTGACGCAGGTCGCCGTAGTAGCCGCGGGCCCCGAAATAGTTCGAGAGTGAGCTCGGCAGCTTGACCATGTCGGCGATTTCGCGCTGGGTGTATCCGGCATTGATCAGGCGCACGGTCTGATCATGGGTGTACTTGTAGACGTCACGGTGTATGGTGATGAACTCCCGCATACGGGCATTGCCCCAGATCGGCCAGTTGTGGGAGCCGATATACACATCCATTCCCTGGATATGCTCCAGGGCCTGGTCCATGTAGTTGGACCAGCGCAATGAATCGCGCACCTTCGCGCCACGGATGGGCAGCAGGTTGTGCATGGTCTGCGACAGGTTCTCGGCACCGTCGTACAGCTTCAATTCGGGCACGGTAAAAGTCAGCTCCGCCGGACACTCCGCGGCAGGCACGTTGTGAAAGACAAAGTCCAGGCCGTCCAGGCGCATGTTCTGTGTTGGCCGGACGATCAGCCAGTTGGGCGCAAGAATGCCCAGTGAGCCATAGACCACGTCCTTGCCCAGCCCCGTATCCACATTGCCTTTGGCAGAGCGCGGCAAGTTTTTGCCAAACTGGTACATGCTGCGCCGGGCCATGCCGGTGCCCACCATCAGGTTTTCGCTGGTCGCCTCTTCCATGAAGGCGGCGGGGGCCACGATGGGAATCTTGCGTTCTTCAACTTCCTTCGGCGAGATGACGCCGAGTACGCCACCAAAGTGATCCGCATGCGCATGGGTAAAGATGATGGCTGATATCGACTTGTTGCCCAGCTTCTCGCGTGCAAACGCCAGCGCTGCCTGGCCGGACTCCCGCGCGGAAAGAGGATCCACGAGAATCCAACCCGTCTTGCCTTCAATGAGGGTCATGTTGGCAATGTCGAATCCGCGCAACTGGTGCACGCCATCCATGACCTTGAACAAACCTACCTGGGCATTGAGTTGGGAATGGCGCCACAAGCTCGGATTGACGGTCTCGGGCGCCTTGCCTTGCAGAAAGTTATAGGCATCAAAGTCTTTGAGTACCGTACCGTCAGCCTGAACGATCTTCCCGGATGGCTTGGCAATGAAACCGCGTTTGGCGTCTTCAAAGTCCTGCGGGTCATCCAGTTTGAGTTCTTGCGCAACTTGCGCGTTGATTCTTACGGTTTCGGCGGTGGCGTCACCCGCCGCTCCACCCACACCGGCGGTCTTGCCGCACCCGGCGGTGACGGCGACAAGCACCACCCCAATTGCAAAGCCAATCAATTTCATCGCGCACTTCCTCGTTGTAGTTTGTGGCTGCATCAGCACGGCCTTTGCGGTTGATTTCGGCAGAATCCCCTGGAGATGAACCCCATCCAACTCGCCACCACGTCAAGGCCGGAATGCCACGTCGCGAACATGAAGGCAGGGGCTTCTGGTGGTGTTCGTCAGGATGGCTGCGCTTAAGAGATGCGCTTGAGCACAGGCGGGTCATAGCGCTGTTCCACGATCTCCGCCGAGGGCATGTAGTTGCGCATGGTGATGTTGAAGTTGCCGCTCTTGGGCGCGGGGAGCCAGTTGCTGACCTTGTCTTCTGACGGCCGTTCGGTCTGGATATAGACGCGCAAGCCGCCGTCGGCATCAAACTTGAGTCCCTTCATGTTCTCGCGAATGGCCCAGCGGTTGGCATCGTTGACCACCAGGTTGAAGTCCTGGTACATGGTGAACGACCAAAAAGCTTCGACCTTGGGAAACTGATCCTTGCGCATGTAGAGCTCGTACTTGCCGCCGCTGTTCAGGCGCTCGCCGTTCTGATCCAGCGAAGCCCATAGGTAGGTGCACTCGTAGGGAGGGTGGGCCACGATGCCCCACAGGGACTGCCAGGCCGAGCGCATGACGTAGTCGGTCGTCTTGGCTTGACCGATGTTGGTCGGAAAATAGAACCATCCATTGACGGAACGTGCCCAGGGACGCTCCACGTGTGCACGCAAGGCAGGCAAGGCGTCGCGGGCAGCGCGCGCCAGGCCGCGGTTGGTGTCGGGGTCATTCTTCGACAAATCCATGGCTGGACCGATATTCACGGTCTTGAATCCTTGCAACAGGATCTCGTCGGAAGCCGCAGGTGGGTTTTCCGCGAGCATGTAGTTCAAAATCGCAAACGGCCGCAGCGGGTTGCCATTGAACTTGCCGACGTCAAACACATTGAAATCGTTGGGAACGAATTCCCGCCCAGCCAGAAAGTCAGCGACCGGGGTGAGTTTGGCTTGGGCAAATTTGTCCTTTGCCCATGCGACTTCGGTGGCATTTTCCTGGTCCACGCGCAGGCGGATCAGCGCAAAGATCCACTTCTGCTCACAGGTGAACACGCGATCAAATTTTCCAGCGGGAACATCGCCTTTCCAGCCCGGCGGCAGCAGCAGGAAGTTGCCGAATATCGGGCCGCCCGAGCGCTTGCTGATGTAGGCAAAGTTGTTGGTGTAGAAATCGGACAACTGCACCGAGAAGTAGTGCCCCTCGGGATCCTTGGTGCTCAACACCATGGGACCTTTGCGCAGGTCTATGAAGGCCCCAGCGTAGACCGTGTCGGTATTGAAAGAACCGCCGTCGCGGTAGTTGGATGTCGCGACAAAGTCTTTTGGCGAGATCCATGAGTTCAGCGGGCGCATGACCGAGTTCGGATCCTTGGCCCACTTGTACATGATGTTGGCAAAGTAGATCAGCGGAAAGCCGTACTCGAAGGCCTGGATGCCTATGGCGTAGGCGTGGGCCTCGCGCGGATTGCCAGCGCCCTCCTGGCCCTTGAGCATGTCCAGTTGACCCGCGTAGGTTTTCTTTTGTTCCTGCGTAAACCCCAGGCTCGGGGCCAGACCGGAAAGGCCGGCGCCAAAAGCCAGGAGCGAATGTCTGATGAGTTCTCTGCGTTCCATTTTTGTCTCCTTGATTTGATTTATCGCCTTAACGCCAATGACGGGGGCTTCAGTCCGTCGCTTCCGTCACCGCTGGGGGAACCCAGGTTTGGTCCAACAGTTTGGGACCGGGGACATAGGCCCGCAAGACCAGGTAGAAGGGCTTGCCTTTCAGTGACGGCAGCCAGTTGCCTTCGCGGCCCGCACCAGGGGAATCGGCCTGAACATAGAAAGTGGTTCCGCCGTCGGCGTCCTTCTTGATGCTCGGAGACCGGTCACCCAGTGAGTAGCGGTTGATGGCGTTGGCGACAAAATTGCGATCAAAGCCATACAGCGTCACCGACCAGAACGCCTTGACATCCGGCTGTTGGCCGGGACCGAAGCGCAGCACATAGCGCTTGTCACCCTGCAGGCGCTGATTTTTTGCATCGACGGCGGTATTGAGGTACACGGACTCTTCCGGGTCGTTGGCCGTGATGCCTATCAGTGCCTGCAGTCCGCCCCGTATCACGAAATCGTCTGCGGCGGTCGTGCGACCAAAGGCTGTCGGGGGATAGCGCCAGCCACCGGCCACCATTTTCATGTGGTAGTTGGTCGTGGGAGAGGCATTCAAAATGCGCCAGCCTTCACGGGCGGCGCGGATCAGTCCGCGCTTGGTGGCGGGATCAACCTTGTCCACATCCAGGCCTGGGCCCACGCCGATGGCGGCAAAGGTCTTCACCAACTGAGCATGGCGCGGCTCGATCACATCTTCGGCCAGCGCCTTGTTCAGGGTCTTCCAGTGCGCCAGCGGATCGCTTGCCTCGTCAGCAGGTTTCCACACGTCACGCGATTCGGGCAGCTTGGCCGCGGGTTTGTCCCACAGCGACAGGGGCGTCAATTTGTATTTCTGCTGCAACGCGTGCACTGCGGGAACGTCGGCATCACCCGAGGCCAGGGTTCGACCGAAGACAAGGGCCCACGATGACGATGAGGGTTGGAGTGCCGTGACGCCTTTGGGAAGTTGCCCCTTCCATCCCGGCCCCACCAAAGCGTAGTGACCGGCCTTGTTGCCGGTGGCGCGTTGACCCACATAGTCGAAGTTGTCCGAGTTCATGCCGACCAACTCCATGGTGTAGTAGCGATCACCGGTGTCGGGCACGCTCAAAATCACCGGCTCCTTGCGCAGATCGACCCATGCCAGGGAATACAGGGTGTCATTGTTCATGGTGCCACCGTCGCGCCAATCGGCGGTCAACAGGCGCGGCGCGTGCCAGAAGTGGTTGATGGGCGCGTACGCCGTGTCGAGGTTCTCGAACTTGTTCGTCCACTGCCAGCGAAGGCTGGCCAGGTAGATCCAGGGATAGCCAAAAATATAGGCCTGAACGCCCAGCGTGTAGGCGTACTCTTCGCGCCAGTCAGTACCTTGGCCCGGAGAAAATGTCATGCCTGGCTCAGGCGAAGGTGCTGCGGCCTGTGACAGCGGGATCGAAGCGAAAATGGAAGCAGACAGGATCAGGGTGACCCAGCGGGAACGCTGAAATTTCATTTGTTTGTCTCCTGGAGTCACCGGCCATCGTTGTCTGACGAAGGGCTCGAAGCTCGCTTATTGTTGGGGTAGCGCTGCGAATTGTGGTGCTGCGCGATCAAGGCGTCCAGTGCATTATTTGCATCGAGTCAATGAATGAATCACATCGTGCGGGCGACGGATTTCAAGATCAGCGGACCACGGGCCGTGCCATTCAACGCTTCGAAACACCCTGTCATGAAGACGCCACCGCAATCTTGGACATGGCGTGTTCAGCCAGCGCGGTGATGGTCAAGGAGGGGTTGACACCGGGGTTGGCAGGGATTGCCGCACCGTCGCACACCAGCATGTTCTTGTAGCCGAAGACGCGAAGCTCATGGTCGATGACGCCATGATTCGGGTCGATTCCGATGACCGCGCCACCCAACAGGTGGGCGGTGCTGGGAACATTGGCCAAGGCCTCCAATACGTTGCTCTGCGCGATGCCACCGGTGTGTTTCGCCAGCCATGCGGCAGCCGCATTGCCGCTGGCGATGAAGGTCGGGTTGGGTCTTTCCGAATCCTGTTCGGTGTGCAAGCCATAGCCACGGCCAAGCCAACGCTTGCGGGGCCGAAATCGAATCGCGTTGTCGAGCGCTTGCATCACCAACAGGATGACGGTCCGCCTGCTTGACCCGAATGGCCACAGCGCCTTCAGCCAATTCAAGGGATGGCGAATGATGCTGCCGACCCAAATGAGCGGACGAGTGAATCGACTTCCATTTCCGACCAGCGTCGTGTACAGCATCGTCATCATGTCGGCGTTCCTGCCGTAATTGACAAATTCCACGTGGGTATCTTTGTCCACATGGACGCTGCAACTGATGGCGACATCGTTCCATGTCTTTCTGTCCTCTGGCAGTCGAACTGTGAGAATCGACTCGCTGTTGGTGCGCACGAGGTCCCCGAGGCGCTGGCTCAATTCGGGCAGAAAACCTTCGTGTTTGCAGTTGGCAAGCAGCTGGTTGGTGCCCAAGGCGCCCGCAGCAAAGATGACGCCGCGAGCCGTGAAGCTTTTTCGCCCCTTGAAGAGCCACGTGCCAGGGCGCTCAGAGGTGATCCGATAGCCGTCGCTGCCATCACTGGCGCCGATCGGCTTGACCTCCACCACTTGATGTTCTGCGAATACCGTCGCCCCCAATTTTTCCGCGAACCAAAGGTAGTTCTTCAAAAGCGTGTTCTTCGCTCCGATGCGACAACCAACCATGCAGGCACCGCACCGGGTGCAGCCTGTCCTGTCAGGCCCCCTGCCACCAAAATACGGATCATTCACCGTCATGCCGGCTTCGCCAAAGAAGACCGCATTGGGGGTCCTGCTGAAGCTGGCTTCAGTGCCGAAGTGCGAAGCCATCTCGCGCATGAGCGTCTGACCCGTTGAGTCAAACGGCACCGTCTGCACACCCAACATTTTTTCGGCGGTGTCGTAATGTGGACGCAGCACGGCATCCCAATCGGCCAGCTCAGCCCACTGTCCATTGGCAAAAAATTCCGGCTTGGCCCGGTACAAGGTATTGGCGTAAACAATGCTGCCGCCACCCACTGCGCAACCGCTGGCTGCAAAAACGTCCTTGAACGGCGTCAGCCGCAATATGCCTTTGAGCCCAAGAAAGGGAAGCCAAAGGAAGCGCCCCAGTTGCCAGGTTGATTTGGCAAAATCCTCGTCACGAAACCGCCTGCCACATTCCAGCACGGCCAGCTTGTAGCCCTTTTCAGCCAAGCGAAGTGCCGAGACGCTCCCCCCGAATCCCGATCCGATGATGAGCCAGTCATAGTCGAGCTGGTTGGATTTCATGTCTTGTCTCTCCATATCAATTGGACTGGGGAGCCACACAGAAAAGCGCCCCCAAGCGCATGGGGCTGCGTTGACCTGGCCAACGGCCTCCCTCTGCTTCTCACCGCCTTGGACTCTCGTCGCGGTGTTCGAGCCACTCCTTTGTTTTCCAAGAGTGCACATTGTTATCACGCATGCATAATTCGTCCAATGCATTGTTTTCATTAAGTCAATACCCCAGGCGCAACATGTTCGAGCTACGCCACCTCAGGCACGCCATCAGCTTGGCTGAGCATCGCAACTTTGCGCGAGCCGCGGATGCGCTCCACATTTCCCAGTCGGCGCTGAGCCGAAGCATTCAGGCTCTGGAGGAGGCCTTGGGTGTGCTGCTGTTTGACCGTTCCCATGTCGGGGTAGAGCCCACGCTCATGGGACAGCTGTTGCTCAAGAACGCCCGCGATGTGGACTTGGCCGCGCGCGACCTTCGGCGTGAGATTGCATTGGCAAAGGGACTGTCCAGTGGCGAGCTCAAGATCGGCGTTGGACCGTGGGGCGCAGCCATGCTGGCGGGGGCGGTGGTTGGCGCCATGAGTTTGCAGTACCCGCAACTCCAATTGAAAATGGTCATTGGCCCCTGGAAGGAACTGCCCGAACGGCTGCAAACTCGCGAGATCGATCTGGCCATCATTCACACCAGCGAAATTCAGGCCGGGGATGAAATCGAAGTTCAGCCACTCCATGACCATCCGACCTTGCTGGTCTGCAGAGCCAATCACCCATTGACTCAGCAAGCTGTCGTAAGCACCAAGGATGTGTTCAATTACCCTTTGGCCGCGCCAATATTGCCCACAGGTACCGCAGAAAAAATACTCTCCCACCTGCCTGCAGACCTGAGGGCTGCGGCCGTCAAGCGTGGGCTGATACAGGTGACCTGTGATAGTTCATCAGTGCTCAAAAGTGTGGTCGCTCACAGTGATGCCCTGACGATCATGAATGCGTTCATGGTGCTCGACGAATTGCGCAGCGGCAAACTGGTCGCCATCCCAGGAATTCAAATGGGCGTGGGCGGCAGTTTCGGCGTCGTTCGATTGAAGGCGCGATCACTTTCAGCCGCTGCTAAACGCTTTATTGAATTGCTGCTTGAACATGATCAATCACTGGCGCGCGAGGAAGTGGAGTTCTTCAAGTCGGAATTGACGAACATCCCATTTCAGAAGGGTGAGTTCGCCCGGAATTTTTAGCGGCCGCAGAACTCTTTTTGGACGGAACGGGCGGCCGCCAATAGGACCACATATGGTCAGCACTTGGTCGCTTTCAGTTGCCCCTCGGACAACATGGCGAGCCGCGAATTGAAAGATAGCTCTATGGCACCTCGACAGTACGAAGTATCCTGCTGCTCCACAGCCGCCACCGGGGAGCGCCCGCTGTTGGTCGGGTCCGGGTACCCATTTGATTGAAATCGCGTCCGTACAGCCGACTGTTGGCCACCGGCGCCAATGTCAGGTCTCGGGCGAGCAATTTGAACTTTTGTAGACCCGCTACCGCTGGAGGCTGTGTGGAAACACATCGGCGTCGTGTCGCGCAACAGATCGGGGGCGCAACCTGTCGCAGAAGCTTCAAACAGTAGTGCTTCGACACAAAGTACCGACTTCGTTGGCCAAATGCGTGTTTGATGGCCCCTGTGGGGTGTTTTGAATTCAAAAAAGTGCCTATGCACCCACCAACCGGATTGCCTTCGTCATCTGGGTAATGCCAAGGATGTTGAGTACCCGTTTGAAGTTATAAGCCAGTACGCTCAGACTCATTTCCGTTGATACGTTCTCCATCCCACGCGTCAGAAAGTGAGTCCAGCCCATCCAGTGCTTGAGCGTTCCGAAGACGTGTTCCACGGTGCGCTTTCTGAGCATCATTGCATCGGGCTTTTGCTCCAGGCGCTGCTGTACCGCGTCGGCAACCTCTTCATGTTCCCAGCGCCTGATGCGCCGGTATTTGCTGGTTGTGCATTGGGCCTTGATCAGACAGGTAGGGCAAGCGCTGCACAAGTAGGCTCGCATCTGCAGTCCATCTTCGGTTGTCGTAAATCGATAGGTCACCCGGTTTCCTTGTGGGCACTGGTACTCGTCGACGCTTGCGATGTAGATGAAGTCGTCCTTTGCGTATCGCCCGTGTGCCTTGGCGGTGGAGGTCATCGGCTTGGGTACGAAAGTTTCGATTCCAGCGTCATCGCACGCCTTGATTTCCAAGTTGTTGTAGTAACCGCGGTCCGCAAAGGCTTGCAGTTCGGGTGTGCCGATGGCCTCGCGTGCGGCCAGTGCCATCTTGCTCAGTTGTGAGCGGTCGCTGCCGGAATTGGTCACTTCATAGGCCACGATCAGATGATGCTGGGCATCCACCACTGTTTGCACGTTGTAGCCCACCATCGCGGTGCCCTTCATGCTGTGGGTGGTCATCGCCCGTGCATCCGGATCAGTCAGCGAGATTTGTCCATCGGGCTGAGCCTGAAGTTGCGCTTTGATCTCTTGCAGGTCTTTCATCTTCTGGCGTAGCCTGGTGATCTTGTCGTGCAGCCGATCTGTCTTGGCCTGCAACTCCACAGGTTGGGTGCGGTCTGCGGTCTCCAGCGCATCCAGGTAGCGTTGGATGTTCTCCTCAAGTTCGCGTTCGCGTCTTTCGATCTTGCCCTGGGTATAGTTGCGTTCCCGGTTGTTGACCGCCTTGAATTTGCTGCCGTCGATGGCAACGACAGACTGCGTAAACAACTTCAGTTCTCGGCACAAACCGACGAAACGTTTGCACGCGTTGCGAATACCCTTGCCGTTATCCTTGCGGAAATCAGCAATGGTCTTGAAGTCCGGTGCCAGGCGGCCCGTCAACCACATCAGTTCAACATTGCGTTGGCACTCGCGCTCCAGGCGGCGGCTTGACTGAATGCGGTTGAGGTAGCCATAGATGTAGAGCTTCAGAAGCACCGACGGGTGGTAGCTTGGTCTTCCCGTGACCGCCGGTGCAATGCCGTCAAATCCAAGATCGGCCAAATTGAGCTCGTCCACAAACACGTCAACAACACGTACCGTGTTGTCTTCAGCGATGTAGTCGTCCAGACACTCCGCCAGCAGAGTGACCTGACTTCTTTCTTCGCCTTGGATGTACCGCTTCATCTGCGCACCTCCATCAATGAATTCACATCGATATCAACGCACAACCCCTTCAGGCCGTGTACATCGGCAGGACGTTTTCACACAGTCTCGCTGCGATGCGGGTCCTCCTCCCGGCTATGGCGCTGACGCAGGAATTGGCGTTT
>JBAXOZ010000068.1:0-12172 GCA_037132975.1 Comamonadaceae bacterium | reverse complement strand
CAAAGCAGCAAAGCCAGCCGAATGCATGGATTGCCGCGCTTCGCTCGCAATGACGGAAAAACGCGCAATGACGAGAAACCGCGCAATGACGGGAAACTGCGCGATGGCGGAATGATTTCGTCATCGCGAGGCCGCAGGCCGCGGCGATCCATGCTGGCGGGTATCAAAGTCGCTCGGTCACCCAGGCCATCACACTGGCCAGCGCAGGATCGAGTTTGCCCGGCTCGGTGCCGCCGGCCATCGCCATGTCGGGCTTGCCACCGCCCTTGCCACCGACCTGCGCGGCAATGAAGTTCACCAGTTCACCAGCCTTGACTTTGGCCATGCTGTCAGGCGTGACGCCAGCGGCGATCTGGACCTTGCCGCCGTCCACCACTGCCAGCACGATCACCGCTGTTTTCAGCTTGTCCTTGAGCTTGTCCATGGTCTCGCGCAGGGTCTTGACGTCCGCCCCTTCCAGGCGCGCCACCAGCACCTTGACGCCCTTCACATCCACCGCCTGCGAGAGCATTTCATCGCCCTGGCTGGAAGCCAGTTTGCCCTTGAGTGCAGCGACTTCTTTCTCCAGCGACTTCACGTTGTCCAGAACATGCGAGATGCGCTCGCGCAGTTCGGCAACGGGCGCCTTCAGTGCGCCGGCGGCCTGCGTCACCGTGCTCTCCAGTTCCTGCAGATAGACCAGCGCATTCTGGCCGGTGACGGCCTCGATGCGGCGCACGCCAGAGGCAACACCGCCCTCGGACACCACCTTGAACAAACCGATGTCACCCGTGCGTGCCACGTGCGTGCCACCGCACAGTTCGCGGCTACCGCCAATGTCCATCACGCGCACCGACTCGCCGTACTTCTCGCCAAACAGCATCATGGCGCCGGTCTTCTGCGCGGATTCAATGTCCATGACACGCGACTGGGTGGCAGCGTTGGCCAGAATCTCTGCATTGACGCGGACCTCGATTTCGCGAATGTCGGCGTCACTCACGGGTGCGTTGTGGGCAAAGTCAAAGCGGGTGCGCTCGGCATTCACCAGGGAGCCCTTTTGCTGCACATGGCTGCCCAGCACTTCGCGCAGCGCCTTGTGCATCAGGTGCGTCACGCTGTGGTTGCGCTGTGTCGCGCTGCGCTGCGCCGCATCCACATGCGCGGTGACCAGATCCCCCGCCTTGAGCGAGCCGCTGGCCAGGCGCCCATGGTGGCCAAATACGTCGGCCTTGATTTTCTGCGTGTCCAGCACTTCAAACAGCGCGCCGTCACAAAAAATGGCGCCTGCATCACCCACCTGACCGCCGCTCTCGCTGTAAAACGGTGTGCTGGCCAGCACCACCGCTCCGGCTTGCCCCGCCGTCAAGCTGGCGACGGCTGCGCCATCGGCGTAGAGCGCCAGCACCTTGCTGGCCTGGGTCAGACTCTCATAGCCGACAAAGTCGTTGCCCTCGCCGCTGTAATCCAGCGCCTTGTCCATCTTGAACTTGCCAGCCGCTCGACCCTGCGCCTTCTGCTTTTCCATGGCGGCATGAAAACCGGCCTCATCCACCGTCAAGCCGCGCTCCCGGCAGACATCGGCCGAAAGATCCAGCGGAAAACCAAAGGTGTCATGCAACTTGAAAGCCACTTCGCCCGGCAGCACCGCGACGCCATCGGCCAGTGCGGCATCCAGAATCTGCATGCCGATTTCCAGCGTCTCGAAAAAGCGCTCTTCTTCCTGCCGCAGCACATCAACAATGCGTGCGGACTGCGCCGCCAGGTTCGGATAGGCCTCGCCCATCAAGGCCACCAGATCAGGCACCAACTTGTGGAAGAAAGGCGTCTTCTTGCCCAGTTTGTAGCCGTGCCGGATGGCGCGGCGAATGATGCGGCGCTGCACGTAACCACGCCCCTCGTTGGACGGATTGACACCGTCGCTCACCAGGAACGCGGTAGCGCGGATGTGGTCGGCAATGACGCGCAGGCTGCTGTTGCCCAGATCGGCGCAGCCAGTCTCGCGCGCAGCGGCCTGGATCAGCGCGGTAAAGATGTCGATCTCGTAATTGCTGTGCACGTGTTGCAGGATGGCCGCCAGGCGCTCCAGCCCCATGCCGGTATCGACGCAGGGCGCCGGCAGCTTGACCAGGCTGCCATCGGCCTGCATGTCGAACTGCATGAACACATGGTTCCAGATTTCAATGAAGCGGTCGCCGTCTTCGCCGGGGCTGCCGGGTGGTCCGCCGGGGATGTGTTCGCCGTGATCGTAAAAAATCTCCGAACAGGGTCCGCAGGGGCCGGTGTCGGCCATCATCCAGAAGTTGTCAGAGGCGTACTTCTTGCCCTTGTTGTCGCCAATGCGGATCACGCGCTCCGCCGGCAGGCCAATCTCCTTGGTCCAGATGTCGTAGGCCTCCTGATCGTCAATGTAGACCGTGACCAGCAGTTTGTCTGCCGGCAGACCGTAGACCTGGGTCAGCAGTTCCCAGCCCCACTTGAGCGAATCCCGCTTGAAATAGTCGCCAAAGCTCCAGTTGCCCAGCATCTCGAAAAAGGTGTGATGGCGTGCCGTGTAGCCCACGTTTTCCAGATCATTGTGCTTGCCGCCCGCACGCAGGCAGGCCTGCACCGAGGCCGCACGCACGTAGGAGCGCTTGTCGGTTCCCAGAAAAACGTCCTTGAACTGCACCATGCCCGAGTTGGTGAACATCAGCGTCGGGTCATTGCCGGGCACCAGCGGACTCGACGCCACCACGGTGTGTCCCTTGGACTCGAAGAAGTCAAGAAATATCTTGCGAATATCGGCAACGCTGGCAGGAACAACAGTTGAATTCATGGTGGGAGCAAGGGTTGGGGGGTTCGTCCGGGAAGCGGCAAATTTTAAGTCATAGCCGTCCTTGGCACCGCCCTGAAACCGCCGGCATCCGAAACTTGTCGCCACCGGTACTCGAAGCGGGCCAAAAATCAGCTACGCTTGTTGTTTTGAATCTTCGAAACTCCACTTCAAAGACTGCACGCCATGAACCAGAAAACCTCACCTCTTTCCCTCCTTAAAGATCCGAGCCTGCTCAAGACCGACGCGCTGATCAACGGTGCGTGGATCAAGGGTGGCAGCCGCTTCGACGTGATCGACCCCGCCACGGGACAGAAACTGGCCGATGTGGCCAATCTGGGACCCGCCGAAGCCGAACTCGCGATCGCTGCCGCCAACGCCGCATGGCCGGCCTGGCGCAACAAGACCGCCAAGGAGCGCAGCATCATCCTGCGCAAGTGGTTTGATCTGCTGATGGCCAACCAGGACGACCTGGGCCGCATCATGACGGCAGAACAGGGCAAGCCGCTGCCCGAAGCCAAGGGCGAAATCGCCTACGGCGCCAATTTCGTGGAATGGTTTGCCGAGGAGGCCAAGCGCATCAACGGCGAGACCCTGCCCCAGTTCGACAACAGCCGGCGCATCCTGGTGCTGCGCCAACCCATCGGCGTCTGCGCCGCCATCACGCCCTGGAATTTCCCCAACGCGATGATCACGCGCAAGGTGGCGCCAGCGCTGGCGGCAGGCTGCCCGGTTGTCATCAAACCGGCTGAACTCACCCCCTTGAGCGCGCTCGCGGTTGCTGAACTGGCGATCCGGGCCGGCCTGCCACCCGGTGTACTCAATATGCTGACAGCCGACGCCGACAACAGCATTGCCATTGGCAAAGTGCTGTGCGCCAGCGACGTGGTGCGTCACATCAGCTTCACCGGTTCCACCGAAGTGGGCCGCATCCTGATGGCGCAATCGGCCCCGACGATCAAGAAGCTGTCCTTGGAACTCGGCGGCAACGCACCCTTCATCGTCTTTGAAGATGCCGACATCGACTCTGCTGTCGAAGGCGCGTTTGCCAGCAAGTACCGCAATGCCGGCCAGACCTGCGTCTGTTCGAACCGCCTCTACGTGCAGGAAGCGGTCTACGAGGAGTTTGTCACCAAGTTTGCCGCCAAGGTCGCCACCGCCAAGGTCGGCAACGGCTTTGAAGACGGCGTCAACCAGGGTCCGCTGATCGAGGAAGCGGCGCTGGTCAAGGTGCAGCGCCATGTCGATGACGCCATTGCAAAGGGCGGTCGTGTGCTGGTCGGCGGCAAGCGTCTGCCGGGTCTGTTTTTCGAGCCAACCGTGGTGGCGGATGCCAGCGCTGACATGCTGTGCGCCAGGGAAGAAACCTTTGGCCCGTTTGCCCCTGTCTTCAAGTTCAAGACCGAGCAGGAGGCCATAGCCGCGGCCAACAACACCGAGTTCGGCCTGGCCAGCTACTTTTACAGCCGCGACGTGGGACGGATCTTTCGCGTCTGCGAAGCACTGGAGTACGGCATGGTCGGCGTCAACGTCGGCATCATTGCGGCCGAGCACGTTCCGTTTGGCGGCGTCAAGCAGTCCGGCCTGGGCCGCGAAGGCTCGCACCACGGTATCGACGACTATGTGGAAATCAAGTATGTCTGCCTCGGCGACATCCTGAACTAGGGCCAAGCACTGGGGGTGTCATTGCGAGCGCAGCGCGGCAATCCATCTAGCAATTGCACACCATCATGGATTGCCACGGCCTGCGGCCTCGCAATGACGAAAAAATGCAAAGGAACACTATGACAGCAAAATTCACCAGCGCCGGACAGAGCGACGTCCGGCACCATCTGCATCCCTACACCCAGTTGCGTGACCACGAGCGCGATGGCCCTCTGGTGATTGTGCGCGGCGAAGGCGTGCAGGTATTCGACGAGCATGGCAAAGCCTACATCGAAGGCATGGCCGGGCTCTGGTGCGCTTCGCTCGGCTTCTCCGAGCAGCGTCTGGCCGACGCCGCCTTCCGCCAGATGAGCACCCTGCCCTATTACCACTCGTTCTCGGGCAAGGTGCCAGGGCCGGTGACCGAACTGGTGGAGGCGATGATCCAATGGGCTCCGGTGCCGATGGCGCGCGTGCTGTTTGCCAACTCGGGTTCCGAGTCCAACGATACTGCCTTCAAGCTGGTGCGTTACTACAACAACGCCAAGGGCCGGCCGCTAAAGAAGAAAATCATTGCGCGCAACAAGGGCTACCACGGCGTCACCGCCGCGGCCGCCTCGATGTCGGGTCTGGCCAGCATGCACCAGAACTTCGACCTGCCGCTGCCAGGTATCGTGCGCGTCAGTTGCCCGCACTTCTACCAGTTCAGCCTGCCAGGCGAGACCGAAGCCCAGTTCGTCGATCGTCTGGCCCAGGAACTGGAGGACACGATCCTGCGCGAAGGACCCGATACGGTGGCCGCCTTCATTGCCGAGCCGGTGCAGGGCGCCGGCGGCGTCATCATTCCTCCTGCGGGCTACTTTGCGAAGGTTCAGGCGATCCTGAAAAAGTACGACATCCTGTTTCTCGTCGATGAAGTCATCACAGGTTTCGGCCGGCTGGGCCAGGCTTTTGGCACCCAGGTGTTTGACCTCAAACCCGACATGATCACGGTCGCCAAGATGCTGACCTCGGCCTATGTCCCGATGTCGGCGCTCTACCTCACGGACGAGATCTACCAGACGATTGCCGACGCCAGCGCCAGCATCGGTGTCTTCGGTCATGGCTATACCTACAGCGGCCATCCGCTGGCCTGTGCCGTGGCACTGGAAACCCTGCGCATCTACGAGGCCGACCAGGTGCTCGCGCATGTGCAGAAAGTCGCGCCACGGCTACAGCAGGGCCTGCAGAAGTTCAAGGACCATCCGCTGGTCGGCGCAGTGCGTGGCATGGGCCTGATCGGCGCCATCGAACTGGCGGCCAACCCGGCGCAGCGAAAACCCTTCGACCCCAAGCGCGGAGTCGGTGCCTATCTGGTCAGTCGCGCCCAGGCGCACGGGCTGATCCTGCGCGTCCTGATGGGCGACGTGATCGCATTCTCACCCCCACTGATCATGACGGAGTCCGAGATCGACACGATGCTGGAGCGAACGAAGCGGGCGCTGGACGACACGCTGGCCTGGGTCCGAAGCTGACAAGACTGTAAGCGTCTGAGGGCGCCAGGGTCGCTATAGTGGCGAAAATTCCTAAAGTTGATGCAGCATGGCCTTGATTGAATTTGAACATGTCTTCAAGCACTACCCCGGCAGTCCCAGCGCCGCGGTGGATGACTTGAACCTGCACATCCAGGCCGGCGAATTCCTGACCCTGCTCGGCCCCTCGGGTTCCGGCAAGACCACCACCCTGATGCTGCTGGCCGGCTTTGAGGCACCGAGCGCTGGTGCGATCCGGCTCGACGGTGCGTCGATTGAATCCCTGCCACCGCACCAGCGCAATATGGGCGTGGTGTTTCAGAGTTATTCGCTATTCCCGCACATGACGGTGGCCGAGAATGTGGCCTTCCCGCTGTCGGTGCGCAAGCTGGCAGCGAGCGTCATTGCCGAGAAGGTCGATGCGGCGCTCGCCAAGGTGCATCTGGAAAACCTCACCCATCGCAAGCCCCATCAGCTCTCCGGTGGCCAGCAGCAGCGCGTGGCGTTGGCCCGCGCTCTGGTGTTCGAGCCACGGTTGGTCTTGATGGACGAACCGCTGTCAGCGCTGGACAAGAAGCTGCGCGAAGAAATGCAATTGGAGATTCGCCGTCTGCACCGCGAGCTCGGCGTCACCATGGTCTTTGTCACGCACGATCAATCCGAGGCCATGACGCTGTCGGATCGGGTGGCCGTTTTCAATCAGGGCCGCATCGAGCAACTCGCCTCACCCAAGGAACTCTACGATGCGCCGGCCAACCCCTTTGTCGCCAATTTTCTGGGCGACAACAACATGCTGGGCTGCACACTGGAAGAAGGGCTGCCCTCTGGCGCCAGCTCCGGCATCGGCCGCGTCAGGACCGCAGCGGGGCAGACTGTGCAATCCCGCATTTGCACGACCCAGGCCCTGGAAACAAATAGCGCGGTGAAGCTCTGTGTGCGGCCGGAGTTCCTGCGGGTTGCGTCCGATTCGGCGGCACTGGCCACGCCTAACTGCCTGAGCGCGACCCTGCTCGACCTGATTCATCAGGGCGACCACTGGCGTCTGGTGGCGCGACTGGAGGGCGTAGCGCAAAGCGGCAGCAAAGAGGCGCCGCAATGGTTTGCAAAGATCAGCCCGGGGGCTTTGCCCGCGGGCCTGGTGGTGGGGCAAAGCTTGTGTCT
Organism: Comamonadaceae bacterium; assembly: GCA_037132975.1. Taxonomy (GTDB): domain Bacteria; phylum Pseudomonadota; class Gammaproteobacteria; order Burkholderiales; family Burkholderiaceae_C; genus Rhodoferax. The sequence goes on along the minus strand of JBAXOZ010000068.1, from coordinate 5,065 downwards.
CGGGTTCCGGCCCGAAGACGCATGGGTGTTTTGATGGTTTGGTGTTAGTTCTTATTTTTACAACGGAGAGCAGATATGAAAAAGCAAGTATTGGCAACGGTCGCAGTTGCCGCCACCCTGGCCTGTCTGGGCACCCAGGCATTCGCGCAGTCGCGTGATCTCAACGTCGTCTCGTGGGGCGGCGCCTACCAGGATGGGCAGAAGGAAGTGTTCTTCAAACCCTTCAATGCGAGCGGCACCAAGCTGACCGACGAAGCCTGGGACGGCGGCTTGGGCGTGCTGCGCACCAAGATCAAGGGTGGCAACAACAACTGGGACGTGGTGCAGGTCGAAGCCGATGAACTCGAAGTGGGCTGCGACGAAGGTCTTTACGAAAAGCTTGACGTGACCAAAATTGGCGGCGCGGCGCGCTACCTGCCTGGCACCGTGCACGCCTGTGGCGTCGGCGCCATCATCTACAACCTGGTGCTGGCTTATGACGGCGACAAGATGAAAGCGGCACCCAATGGCTGGGCTGACTTCTTCGACAGCAAAAAGGTCCCGGGCAAGCGTTCCATCCGCAACGGTGCCAAGTGGAACCTGGAAATCGCACTGATTGCTGACGGCGTCTCCTCCAAAGATGTTTACAAGGTGCTGCGCACCAACGAAGGCGTGGAGCGTGCGTTCAAGAAGCTCGACACCGTCAAGGCAGACCTGGTGTTCTGGAAGAGCGGCGCCCAGCCGCCCCAGATGCTGGCCGCTGGCGACGTGGTCATGACCACTGCCTACAACGGCCGCATCACCGCCGCCAACGAGAAGGACAAGAAGAACTTCAAGATGGTCTGGAAAGATACGCCCTACACCCTGGACAGTTGGGTCATCATGAAGGGCACGCCACAAAAGGCCAACGCCGAGAAACTGGTGGAGTTCATGGGCCGCGCCGAAACCCAGGCCAAGCTGCCCAAGTACGTGCGCTATGGCGTCACCAACGCGTCGGCCTCCGCACTGGTGGACAAGTCGCTCATGGCAGAACTGCCGACCAACCCCGACATTCACAAGCAGGCATTTGCCGAAGACGTGAAATTCTGGATTGACAACGGCGACAAGCTGGCCGAGCGCTGGACCAAGTGGGCCGGTACGAAGTGATGGAAATTCGTCATTGCGATTCCCACGGTTGTCACTGCGAGCGAAGCGCGGCAGCCCATGCATGGATCGCCACGCTACGCTCGCGATGACGAAAGCGGCACCCTCGCGATGACGAGAACGGTATCTGAATAGTCACACCATGCTGCTGCGCCACCGAAGTGCCCTGCTGTTGCCCCTCACCGGGTTTCTGCTGGTGTTCTTCGTGGCGCCGCTGGTCTGGCTGCTGTCGCTGGCAGTGCGCGAGGCCGAAGTGCCGCGCGCCTTGCCGCGCACCCTGACGGCCCTGCAAAGCTGGCACAGCGGCCAGCCCCTGCCGGCGCCGCTGTTTTCCGGCTTTGCGCAGGATCTGGTGGAAGCACGCGCCGCCAGCACGCTGGCCGATGCCGCAAGGCGCCTCAATTACGAAGTCAATGGTGTGCGCAGCACCCTGATGCGCGCCGCCCGTGAAGTCTCCTCCGCCTCGGCCGGAACGGCCTTTGATGCTGGCTTTTTCAGCGCCGTCGATCCGACCCTGGCCAGTCCCGAATTTTTCGCCGCTGTGCAACGCGCCAAAGGCCCGGCCTCCGCCTACTACCTGCTCGCCGCTCTTGACCTGACACGCAACGCCAGCGGCGAAATCGAACGCGCCACCGAAGCGAACCGCATTTACGTCGATGTACTGCTGCGCACCCTGGGCATCAGCGCCAGTGTCACGCTGCTGTGCCTGCTACTGGGCTTTCCGGTGGCCATGCTGCTGACGCAGGTGAAGGAGCGAACCGCCGACTGGCTGATGATTCTGGTGCTGCTCCCGTTCTGGACTTCACTGCTGGTACGTACCGCCGCCTGGGTCGTGGTGCTGCAGCGCGAGGGCATGGTCAACACCGTGCTGATGCGTCTGGGCCTGATCACCGAACCGCTGACGCTGATCTACAACCGCACCGGTGTGCTGATTGCCATGACGCACGTGCTGCTGCCCTTCATGATCCTGCCGCTGTACAGCGTGCTCAAGGGCATTGCGCCGCATTACATGCGCGCGGCCGCCAGTCTGGGCGCGCCGCCGGTGGTGGCCTTCTGGCGTGTCTATCTGCCGATGGCGGCACCGGCCATTGCCGCCGGCTCGGTCATGGTCTTCATCCTGGCCATGGGCTACTACATCACGCCGGCGCTGGTCGGCGGCGGCTCGGACCAGATGCTGTCCTATTTTGTGGCCACCTACACCACCGACACCGGCAACTGGGGTCTGGCCTCGGCACTGGGACTGATGATGCTGGTGACAACCCTGGCGCTGTACGGCGTGGCGCACAAGCTTTCCGGCGGTCGCGCCCTTTCGATGGGCTGATCTCGACCATGCGCGCCTTCAAATTCCCCTGGAAGCCGCTTTACTGGCTGCTCTGCGCCCTCATTTTGATGTTTCTGCTGGTGCCCATCGCCGCCATCATTCCGCTGTCTTTCTCCAGCGGCTCCTTTCTGACTTACCCACTACCGGGTCTCTCGCTGCGCTGGTACCAGGAAGTGCTGGGCGGCGGCAAGTGGCTCACCGCGTTGGGCAACTCGCTCTACGTTGGCGTGTTCGCCACGGTCATTTCGGTCATTTTGGGAACATTGGCGGCACTGGGCCTGATGCGGCTCAAAGCCTGGTGGGCCAACCTGCTCAAACTGGTGATGCTCTCGCCCATGATCGTGCCGGTGATCCTGATTGCCGTGGCCTGCTACTTCTTCCTGGCGCCGCTCTCGCTGACCAGCAGCTACAGCGGCCTGATCATTGCCCACACCGTGATTGCCGTGCCCTTTGTCGTGGTGCCGGTGCTGACCGCTCTGGAGATGCTGGACCCCAATCTGGCTCGCGCTGCTGCCGCCTGTGGCGCCACACCGCGCGTCGCGTTCCTGCGCGTCACGCTGCCATGCATCATGCCGGCCATGGCCTCCGGCGCGCTGTTTGCCTTCGCTGCTTCCTTTGACGACGTGGTGATTGCCCTGCTGATCGCCGGGCCGGACCAACGCACTCTGCCGCGCGAAATGTTTTCCGGTCTGCGCGACAGCATGACGCCCGCGCTGACCGCTGTCGCCACCATCATGATTGTTTTTTCCACCACCCTGTTCCTGTTGATGCAGATGCTGCAACGCAGAGCGCGCAAGGCAACACGAGCCAAATAACCCTCCATGACAGAACAAAAAACGGCCATCGTCACTGGGGCCAGCCGCGGCATTGGCCATGGTGTGGCACAGCGCTTTCGCGACCTGGGATGGCGCGTCATCACGGTCTCACGCCAGGCACTGCCAGCCACATGCCCCTGGCATGCCGAGCAGAACACGCACGTGGAGCTCGATCTGGCGGACCTGGACCAGATCACCCACACGGTGGATGCGCTACGCCCCCTGCTCGGCGGCTCGAAGTTGCACGCGCTGATCAACAATGCCGGCATTTCGCCCAAGGGTCCCGGCGGCGAGCGCGTCAACTCTCTGACCACCGACCTGAAAGTCTGGCAGGAGATGTACAACACCAATTTTTACGCGCCGCTGATCCTCACGCGGGGCTTCGCCCAGGAACTCTCCAACGCCAAGGGCTCGGTTGTGAACCTCTGCTCGATTGCCGGCTACCGCGTGCACCCTTTTGCCGGGGCCGCCTATGCCACCTCGAAAGCGGCGCTGGCCGCGCTGACGCGCGAGATGGCGGCCGACATGGCAAGCATGGGTGTGCGGGTCAATGCCATCGCACCGGGTGAGATCAACACTTCCATCCTGTCACCCGGGACCAGCCGAATTGTGGAAAATGACATCCCCATGCATCGACTGGGCGAAGTGAGCGAAGTGGTGGACCTGATCGAGTTCCTGTGCAGTGGCAAGGCCTCGTACATCACCGGTGCTGAAATCGCCATCGATGGCGGACAGCGGGTTTAACAAGCAATTGACGGAGTAGTTTCTTATGCAATATCGACGTATCGGCAGAAGTGGTCTGCGCCTGAGTGAACTCTCGCTCGGCTCCTGGGTGACGTATCACAACCAGGTGGACAGCGCAGCCGCGCGCGAGATGATGGCCGCAGCGTTTGACGCTGGCGTCAACTTCTTTGACAACGCAGAGGCCTACGCCGTTGGCCAGAGCGAGGTCGTGATGGGAGAGGCGATCAAGGCGCTGAAGTGGCCGCGCCTGAACTATGTTGTGTCAACCAAGTTTTTCTGGGGTCTGGACCGCGAGGGCAACTCGATTAACCGCAAGGACACGCTGAACCGCAAGTACCTGACGCAGGCCATCGACGGCTCGCTGCAACGCATGGGCCTGGACTTCATCGACCTGGTCTACTGCCACCGCAGCGACCCGCACACGCCGATTGAAGAAACCGTGTGGGCCATGAGTGACATGATCACCCGCGGCAAGGCTTTGTATTGGGGCACCAGCGAATGGTCGGCCGATGAAATCCGCGCCGCCTGGACTGTTGCCGAACGCCATCATCTGCACAAGCCCATCGTGGAACAGCCGCAATACCACCTGTTTTACCGCAAGCGCGTCGAGCAGGAATACAAGCGCCTGTATGAAGACATTGGCCTGGGCCTGACCACCTGGAGCCCGCTGGCCAGTGGCCTGCTGACCGGCAAGTACCGCAACGGTGTGCCACCGGATAGCCGCGGTGCACGGCAGGACATGGGTTTTCTGGTCAAGGGCCTGACCGATGCCGCCAGGAACGCGGGCGTGACGCAACTCGAACTGATAGCCACCGAACTCGGCTGCAGCCTGAACCAGTTGGCCATTGCCTGGGCCGCACACAACCCGCGTGTCAGCAGCGTCATCACCGGTGCGTCGAACCTGGCGCAGTTGCGGAGCAACCTGGGCGCAGTCAAGGTGATCGCCCAACTGACGCCCGACGTGATGGCCAGGATAGAACAGATCAGTACGCCGCTGGCGAGCTGAGGAAGCCGACGATCAGTTAAACTTCAGGGCACAAATGCGGGTGTAGTTCAATGGTAG
>JBAXOZ010000067.1:0-12440 GCA_037132975.1 Comamonadaceae bacterium | reverse complement strand
AATTGCAGTACATGTCACAAGAGCTACACGACCTGGACGCCGGCCAAGTTCCACGTGAATGTCTCTGTGGTTACGGGCTGTTCAAGCTGTCATAACGGTACGACAGCGGTCGGTAAGACCAGCGGTCACATTGCTACCACTGCCGCGTGCGAGAGCTGCCACAAGTCCACCGTCACCTGGGCCGGTGCCAAGGCTGACCACAGCACGTTCAACAGCGCCACCAATTGCTCAAGCTGTCACAACGGCAGGACGGCCACCGGCAAGCCAGCCAATCACATTCCGGAAGCACAGTTGCTTGCCGGCAGTTCGATGACCTGCATGGCATGTCATACCAGCAAGACATCGTGGACCACTCAAAGGATGAACCACAACGCCAGTCTTGGTAATGGCGCCGGATGGTGCAAATCCTGTCACGCGACCGGCACGGCTTATCTGGGTAGCATGGAAAAGAAAGCGTTGACCCACCAAGCCAAGAGTGGTGCGGCGCCTACCGATTGCTCCATGTCGGGCTGCCACAAGCCGCTGGGTAGCAAGGGAAGCGCCTATTCCAAGTGGGACTGATTTCAGTATGTTTTCGTCTTTTAAAGCAATTTTTCATTAATCACCTATCACGCATCATGAATAAATATATGTTGAGACCCATCGCCGCCTGCATCTTTGCTGGTTTTGCTGCCGCTGCGAATGCACAATTTGTCGAGGAAGTTGAGGTTCGCCAGGAGGGCGCCAATGCGGTTATCGAAGTCAAGTTTGTGACGCCTGTGCTCTACTCCAAGTCGATCTCGGCGCGTGCCTCCGATATTGTTCAATCGTTCTATACCGTCTTGCCGACCCGGGACCCCATAAGTGACATCACGAGCGAAAGGCGCATTGCGGGTGCTGGAGAGATCCCGGCAATCGTGATTACGGATGAGTTGGACAACAGTCCATCACAGCTCAATTCAACCAGACGCCTGGTGATTCGCTTCGGTGCGCCGGTTCGATTCAGGGTGCGGGCGGGTCGCGATAATCGCAGCATTGAGTTCGTCCTGGACGGTTTGGGAGCCTCCGCAAAGTTGATTTCAACCGGCGTGCCTGCCTTGACACTGGCAACCCAACTCAATGTTCCGTCCGGTACCCAGGACATGTCGACGGCACCGGCAGCACCTGAGGTCGAGGCTTCAGCGACGGCACTGATGACAGCCGCGCAGTCAGCATTTGATGGTGGCAATTATGGGTTGGCAACCGAAACCTTGAACCAGTTGCTGAATTTGCCGCCCAATGGTTCGTCGCGACGGGCCCAGGAACTTGCGGGGCTGTCTCGATTGAATGCGGGGGACCCTGTGCGTGCAGGCAGCGAATTTGATCTGTTCCTGAAACTCTATCCGGTTGGCCCGGATAGCGATCGAGTACGCCAACTCGCCGCGTCGGTGACTTCGGTGCAGGCATCGACGGCAAAGCAGAAAGCTGCGGTCGATGCGACCTCAACGACCAGCGGTTCGGTTTCAATGTTCTATTACGGTGGCAAGTCTGACGTTCGTTCCCAGGAGTTCAAGGACTCGGTGTTGGGCGGCTTGCCGATATTGCAGTCCGACACGACCTTGTCCGCCATAGACCAGCGACAGTTGCAGACCAACGTTGATCTGAATTGGCGGTTTCGGGATGCCGAGAAGGATATGCGCTTTGTCTTTCGCGATAACTACAGCGCCGACATGATCAGGGACAGTGGCAAGGAGCGACTTTCTGCTCTCTATTTTGATTACCGTTCGCTTCTCAACGGCACCAGCTTTCGCGTCGGACGCCAGTCTCCCAACGGTGGGGGTGTTCTGTATCGATTCGATGGATTGCAAGCCAGCTATGTCTTCAAGCCGAAGTGGAAGTTGAACGCGGTGGTTGGCACACCGTCTGACCCGCTACTTGACACGCGCAGAACGTTTTATGGCTTGTCGGTGGATGCAGAAGCGCTGACCAAAGAACTCAGTGGTAGTGCTTTCCTGGTTGAACAGGTCATTGACGGCGTTACAGACCGGCGGGGGGTTGGCGCTGACCTGCGCTATTTCAGTGGAGGTCTGTCGGCGTCTGCGCAGATCGACTATGACTTGGTCATCAAGGGGGTTAACGTGGCGGCGCTGCAGGCTACCTGGCAGGTGACCGAGGCGACCGTGATCAATGCCATGTTCGACCGGCGCACCGTGCCCACGCTTTCCCTCGGGAATGCTCTGTTTTTTGAAAATCCCGTTCTGTTAGCGCCAGCCCAGCGTGTGCAGGACCTGCTCGGTGTGACCCCCATTGAAATCTTGCGTGAGCAGGTCAAGGGGATCACGCCGTACCAGACGCAGGCCCACATTGGAGGCACAACGACAGTTGCCAAAAATTGGCAGGTCGGTGCGGACATGAGCCTGACCAATGTCGATGAGATCCAACCAGTGGCAGATCTCTTGCCGAACGGTCAGCCCAGCACCGGGAATTTGTGGAGTGTCGGTGGGCAACTGATTGGAACCAATTTGTATTCGGCCCGTGATACGCATGTCTTCAATCTGAGCCTGCTTGGGGGACCCACCTACCACGGCACTTTGCTGTCGTATAACAACCTATCCGGTTTGACTGAGAAATGGCAGATGGAGCCCTCTCTGAAGTATTACACCCAAAGTGACTCCGCTGGCGCCAGCAGTGATGTCTGGACGGCGGGCGTGCGATTGGTGTACCGTGTTCGTCAGCAAGTGTCACTGGAAACAGAGCTGACCTACGAGCGATCCAACGCCACTGGCGCTCCGACCTCCGCTGGTCCCGGCAGTACAACGTCTTCAAATCGGATGAACTATTTCATCGGCGCACGCTATGAATTTTGAAGGCAACTGAGTCCTATGAACAATGCGAAGCGATGGACGGCCTTGTTGCTGGCGCTGGTGTTGCTGGCGGGTGCTGCAGCTTTTGCCTGGATCAAGTGTCGCTCCGCTGCGCCCGCCGTTGCTACCGTCAGTGCAAGCAGGATGGGTAGTCTGGCGTCGGCCGGAGGTTCCACGGGGGCCAACCCTCACGATCCAATCCTGAATCAGTTGACAGAACGGGCAGTTCAGACGAATGCCAGGCAGGGCAATGCCATCGAAGCCGGTCAAACAGTCAGCGGCATCGTTTCCTTGGCCGCCTCCCTGGCCAGCCAGGCGAAGCCGGACGATACGGTTTTCGTTTTTGCACGTCCGGCAGAGGGTTCCCGAATGCCATTGGCGATGCTGCGCAAACAGGTCAAAGACTTGCCACTTCAGTTCATACTGGATGACAGCACGGCGATGTCACCTGCGACCCGCTTATCGCAGGCCGGTCGCGTTATCGTTGGTGCCCGAGTGACCAAGAGTGCCAACGCGGCGCCTCTGAGCGGAGATCTGGCCGGGCATTCCGCGCCAGTGGCCGTGGGAAGCAAGGGAGTGACGATTGAGATAAACGAAATTGTGAAGGAGTAAGCTCGCCGTGTCTCAGGCATCTTTCGTCAGTTTGTTTTTTGTGCCACATGAACTACCTGTATCTCTACCTTGCCGTCATCGTCGCTGTGATGGTCCTTTATCTCCGGCGTCACCGTCGCATCCAGACAAGCAATTCCGCGCAATTGCATGAGTCGATTGAAAGTGGACTTGCTGAACCACCCTCATTGCATCCGGTCGTTGATCTGAAAAATTGCATGGGTTCGGGTGCCTGTGCCAAGGCTTGCCCTGAGAACGCTCTGGGCGTCGTCAATGGCAAGGCGGTACTGATCAACGCCGCTCACTGCATCGGCCATGGGGCCTGCCTGGCTGCCTGTCCAGTGGAGGCCATCAAGCTGGTGTTCGGCACCGAGAAGCGGGGCATCGACATTCCCAATATCAGTCCGGGTTTTGAGACCAATGTGCCGGGTATTTACATTGCCGGTGAATTGGGTGGCATGGGCTTGATTCGCAAGGCAGCGGAGCAGGGCCGCCAGGCCATGGATTCGATTCGAAAATGTAAAGCGCATGCCCAGGCAGATTTCGATGTGATCATCGTCGGGTGCGGCCCGGCCGGCATCTCTGCCGGCCTGTCCGCCATTGAGCACAAACTGCGCTACAAAATTCTGGAGCAGGAGGACTCACTCGGTGGCTCCGTGTATCACTATCCCAGGCAGAAGATTGCGATGACTGCACCGGTTGACCTGGCGCTGATTGGCAAAGTCAAATTTGGCGAGGTGCAAAAAGAAAAATTGCTTGAATTTTGGCTCGATGTGGTGCAAAAAACCGGGCTGGCGATTTCATTTCGGGAACGGATGGAAGCGATCGAAAAAGCGGGCGACTCTTTCGTGGTGCGTACTGACAAGGCAAGTTACACAGCAAGAACGGTCTTGTTGGCCATGGGGCGCCGGGGAACCCCGAGAAAACTCGAAATTCCTGGCGAGGAATCGTCTAAAGTGATGTACCGACTGTCCGACCCGGCGCAATTCCAGGGTCAGGCCGTGCTGGTGGTTGGGGGCGGTGATAGCGCACTGGAGGCGGCCATTGCCTTGTCCGAGCAAACCGATACCGATGTCATTCTTTCCTATCGCAGCGCCGCATTTTCCCGAGTGAAGCAAAAGAACAGGATCTTGCTGGACCAGCAACAAAGTGCCGGGCGTCTGCGGGTGATGCTGAACTCCAAGGTTATGTGTATTCAGGATCACCATGTCGACATTGAATGCGACGGGGTCTTGCACCAACACCCTAATGATGCGGTGATTGTTTGCGCTGGCGGTCTGCTGCCGACGCCACTCTTGCAAAAGATCGGCATCCGCTTTGATACCAAATTCGGTAGCGTCTAGCCCTGTGCCACCGGTCTGGTCACGTCGCTGCACCATTCACTCCAACTGCCAGCGTACAGGGCGCTACGCCCCAATCCGGCAACTTCCATGGCGATGATGTTGGGCACCGCACTGACGCCGCTGCCACAGTGATGCACGACGCTTGATGGATCGCGTTGCCCCAAGAGCGCGTCAAATTCGGCTCTAAGTTGCTGCGCTGGTTTGAATCTTCCATCCGGATCAAAATTTTGACCAAACGGACGGTTCAGTGCGCCAGGAATATGCCCGGCAACCGGATCCAGCGGTTCGACCTCGCCCCTGAAGCGCGGCGCGCCACGTGCGTCAATCAGGCTTTGCTCCGGTCGGCCCAATTTGGCTGCGACCTGAGTCACTGTGCGTAAGGCTGTTTTCGCCTCTGTCAGAGAGAATTTGACGGCTGCGCCGGGCACCGCCACACCGCTTTCAACTGCGCCACCGCTGGCCAACCATGCCTGCAGGCCGCCGTCCAGCACGGCAGCACTTTCATGCCCTGCCCATTTCAGCATCCACCAGAGTCGTCCGCAGTAATTGACGCCCTGGCGGTCGTAAACCACGGCCTGCATCTGATTGTGAAAGCCGATGCTGCCGAGCCAGGTTGCGAAAGCTTCGCGTGAGGGCAGGGGATGGCGCCCACCCGATGCAGCGTCGGTTGCGCCTTTGGCTGCACTCAAATGCTGATCCAGATCCGCTCGCACTGCACCGGCAATGTGGGATTGCCGGTACTGCTGATCGCCGATCAGGGGTTTGCCTAGTTCAAAGCTGCAGTCAAACACCATGCAGGGCTGCCCGCTCCCAAGAAGGTCTTTGAGTTGTGTGACGGATATCAGTGTTGTATACATGGGGTGACCTGCTCGCGTAAAACGTTGTGATGATGCTTTGTTGTCAGTGAACTTCCGCTGGCGTATCAGGCAGGAGGCGAGTGCGCAGCACCGTCGCAGCCAGGCCGCTGGCCACAATCAGCGCCATACCGGCCCAGCCGATCAGCGGAATGCTGTCGCCAAGCAGGAGCAGACTGTAGAAGGCACCAAACACAATTCCGGAATATTGCAAATTTGCCACCAGCAAGGTTGAGCCTCGGCTGTAGGCGCGCGTCATGCACCACTGTCCCAGAGACGCCAGTATGCCAATGGGCACCAGCCAGGCGATGGCTTGCCAACTCACGGAGCTCCAGGAACTCATGCCCGTCCAAGCGATGCCAGCCAGTCCGCAGACGGCCGATCCCAGTGAGAAGTAGAACACGGTACGCCCCTCTGGCTCTCCCGCCTTGCCCAAGGCAGTGACTTGCATGTAGGCCAGCGCTGCCCCGAGTCCAGAGAGCAGGCCGATCAGACCGGCAAATAATTGGTTCTGCTCAATGGTCGGACGTAGCATCATGACGACCCCGGCAAAGCCAGCCAGCACGGTCGCCATCAAAGGGCCTTGACGCTCGGCGCGGCCATAGAGCATGGCTCCCCCCACAATAAAGGCAGCCACCCAGACGCCACTCATGTAGTTCAGCGTCATGGCGGTGGCCAGGGGCAGGTGGGCAATCGCGTAAAACCAGGATCCAAGTGACAGGACACCGATAACGCTGCGCCACGCGTGCATCATGGGAACCGGCGTCTTAAGAGGCGTGCCTCTGGCATGCAGTACCAGGGCGATGAAGAGCACGCTGACGACGCCACGATAAAAAACCAGTTCAAAAGTATTGAAACTGGTAGACGCGACCTTGACGCCAACCGCCATGGTGGCAAAAAAGAAAGAACCCAGAATCATCCATAGCGCCTGCATGGGTGTCAGAGCTGCATCTGACCACGATACCAGTCGTGAAAGTGCTGCATGCCGTCTTCCATGGGGCTTTGGTAGGGGCCGACTTCGTTGTCGCCGCGTTCCATCAGCGCACGGCGACCGGCGTCCATGCGCTCGCCAATTTCGTCGTCTTCGATGCAGGTCTCCATGTAGGCTGCCTGCTGCGCTTCCACAAATTCACGCTCAAAGGCCTGGATCTCTTCCGGGTAGTAGAACTCGACCATGTTCAGCGTCTTGTTGACGCCTCTCGGGTGCAGCGTGGAGACCGTCAGCACGTGCGGGTACCACTCGACCATGATGTGGGGATAGTAAGTCAGCCATATGGCTCCGTACTTGCTGGGTTCACCCTTGCGGTAGGTGCGAAGCGCATCTTGCCAACGCTGATAGACCGCGCTTCCGGCTCGTGCAGCGGGACTCGCGTTGCCTACGGTCTGGACCGAGTAATGCCGCTTGAACTCCCAGCGCAGGTCGTCGCAGGTCACCATGCTGCTGAGTCCGGGGTGGAATGGCCCGACGTGGTAGTCCTCAAGATAGACCTCAATAAAAGTCTTCCAGTTGTAATTGCATTCATGCATCTCCACTTTGTCGAGCACAAAGCCGCCAAAGTCCAGGTCAGCGCGCGGGCCCATGTCGGCGAGATCGGCCTCAATGTCGCGACCATTGTCTTCAAACAGCAAGCCGTTCCACTCGCGCAATTTGTAGTTGTTAAGGTTCAGGCAAGGGTCGCTCGGGAAATGAGGTGCCCCCAGCAGCGTGCCGACACTTGGGTTGGCCGCACCGCTGTAGGTCCATCGGTGCAAAGGGCACACGATATTGCCCCCGGCGGCACCAGGCTGCACCTGGTTGAGGGAACCGCGCCCTTGCAGCATCACGGCCTGCCGATGCCGGCACACATTCGACACAAGTTCAATACCGCTGCTGGTGTGCACCAAGGCGCGGCCGCCGTTCTCCTGCGCCAGTGTGGCGTAGTCGGCCACGTTGGGTACGCTCAAGGCGTGGCCGACGTAGCGTGGTCCTCGACGAAAAAACGTTTCGAGTTCGCGCAGATAGAGCGCATCGTCAAAATAGCTTGTAACTGGTAGTTGGCCGGTGGCCTGCTGCAGTTGAAGACTTAAATCAGACATCGGAGTCCTGACCTAAAGACTCCCCACAGGGAGATGCGCCAAGGCGCGGTACAAAGGGCGCCGGCGTGGAGCCGGCGGCAAGAGACTGGATTGTACCCGTCTGCCTGTCAGACTGACTTGAAAGATCCCATTTGGAAGGCGATCGGTTCCAGCGCCTAAAATCGCGCCACTAATCCCACGGAATTTCCTGCACTATGGCACCTGCTGTTCGCGCTACTGCCGCCAAGCCGGCGAGTTTTGAGGTCGCTCTGGACGAGATGGAGACCTTGCTTGACAAGATGGAAGCAGGCGCCATGCCTTTGGAGCAACTTTTGACACAGTACCAGCGCGGGGCTGAACTGCTGAAGTTTTGTCGCGAAAGGCTTGAAACCGTTGAGGCCCAGATCAAGGTGTTGGATCAGGGGGCGCTAAAGACATGGACCTCCGATTGAAAGTTGTCCCGGTGTTTGACCTTGATCGCTGGATGATGGACCGTCTGGCCAGCGTGGAGCGATGTCTCGAGCGCTGGGTGAGTGTCAAGGCGTCTGCGAGCCTGGGCCATGACGCGCCAGCCGAGCTGATTGCTGCCATGCGATACGCGGTGCTTGATGGTGGCAAGCGACTGCGTCCCCTGCTGGTGCTTGCGGCGTATGAAGCGGCCACCAGCGACAGGGAAGTTTCAGTGGACTCGATGCGGGAAGCAGAACCGGGTGCTGATGAGGCGGTACTTCGTGCAGCATGTGCGGTCGAACTCATTCATGCTTATTCTCTGGTGCACGATGACATGCCCTGCATGGATAACGATGTGCTGCGCCGCGGCAAGCCGACGGTCCATGTGAAATGTGGCGAGGCGCAAGCCCTGCTGGCCGGCGACGCATTGCAGGCCCTGGCTTTTGAGCTATTGACACCTGAGACCGGCATGCCGGAAGCGCTGCAGGCCCGTTTGTGCCGCTTGCTGGCGCAGGCCGCCGGTAGTACGGGTATGGCAGGCGGGCAGGCGATTGATCTGGCCAGTGTCGGTGCCAAGCTGTCTGAAAGTGAATTGCGCGAGATGCATCGACTCAAGACGGGAGCCTTGCTGCGAGCCAGTGTGATGATGGGTGCGGTTTTCGCTGATTTGCCCCGCGCAGCGCTGGCCGCACTCGAAGCTTATGGGGACGCGATCGGCTTGGCGTTTCAGGTTGTGGACGATATTTTGGATGTCACTTCGGACTCTGCCACCTTGGGTAAGACGGCTGGCAAGGACGCGAATCAGGATAAACCCACCTACGTGTCGGTGTTGGGACTGGAGCGCTCAGGCAGGTATGCTCAGGAATTGCTTGAGCAGGCCTTGACCGCGCTGGCCCAAGGCGGACTGCGCAATACTCAGGCTCTTGAGGCTTTGGCTAACATGGTGGTTCGCCGAACAAGTTGAAATCCTGTTGGTGTGCAAATATCCGGCATCAGGGACAAGGACCGGAATTCACTACTACGCAGCACTGAAAAGAGTAATACCTAGCTTATGTCGAATACCGTGTATCCACTGCTGCAAACGATCAATGATCCCTCTGACCTGCGGCGTCTGGCGCGTGCGCAGCTGGAGGTGCTGGCGACCGAACTGCGCGCCTATCTGCTTGACAGCGTGTCGCAGACGGGTGGGCATTTGAGCTCCAATCTAGGTACCGTTGAGCTTACCGTGGCGCTGCACTACGTTTTCAATGCCCCGAATGATCGTATGGTTTGGGACGTCGGTCACCAAACCTACCCGCACAAGATTCTGACCGGTCGACGCGATCGCATGGGTTCGTTGCGCCAGTTCGGCGGCTTGAGCGGGTTCCCTCAACGAGCGGAAAGTGAGTACGATGATTTCGGGACGGCGCATTCCAGTACCTCCATTTCGGCAGCCTTGGGGATGGCACTGGCAGCAAAGATCAAGGGCGAAGAGCGTCATGTGATCGCCGTGATCGGCGATGGTGCATTGACTGCCGGAATGGCTTTTGAAGCGCTGAACAACGCTGGAGTGGCTGATGCCAACCTGCTGGTGATCCTGAACGACAACGACATGAGCATCAGTCCACCGGTGGGCGCACTCAATCGCTATCTGGCCAAACTCCTGAGCGGGCAGTTTTACGCTGCAGCCAAGAACGCCGGCAAGACTGTTTTGAAGGGGGCCCCGCCGCTGTTCGAACTGGCCAAACGCATAGAGGAACACGCCAAAGGCATGGTGGTGCCGGCTACCCTGTTCGAAAAATTCGGTTTCAATTACATTGGTCCGATCGATGGTCATGACCTTGACTCCCTGATTCCGACGCTCGAAAACATCAAACACCTTAAAGGGCCACAATTCCTGCATGTGGTGACGAAGAAGGGGCAGGGCTACAAGTTGGCGGAGGCCGATCCGGTGGCCTATCACGGACCAGGCAAGTTTGACCCGACGATCGGTCTGCAGCAGCCCAGCACGCCGCCGAAGCTGACATTCACACAGGTCTTCGGTGACTGGTTGTGTGACATGGCGGTGAGGGATTCGCGATTGGTCGGCATCACGCCTGCCATGCGTGAGGGTTCTGGCATGGTTGAATTTGAAAAACGGTTTCCGCAGCGATATTTTGATGTCGGAATTGCCGAGCAGCACGCAGTGACTTTTGCGGCTGGTCTGGCCTGCGAGGGGCTCAAGCCGGTGGTCGCCATCTATTCGACTTTCCTGCAGCGGGCCTATGACCAGCTGATTCACGACGTGGCGCTGCAAAATCTGCCCGTGGTGTTTGCCCTGGACCGAGCAGGGCTGGTTGGTGCTGACGGGGCGACGCACGCGGGAGCCTATGACATCGCCTTCCTGCGCTGTATTCCGAACATCAGCCTTGCCTGCCCGTCCGATGAGAACGAGTGTCGCCAGTTGTTGACTTGTGCATTTGAGCAGACTCATCCGGTGGCGGTGCGCTATCCGCGCGGGTCCGGTGCTGGTGTGGCCGTGCAGAATGGGCTGGAATCCTTGCCGTTTGGCAAGGCGCAGTTGAAGCGGTCGGGAAAGGACATTGCCATCCTGGCATTTGGCACGTTGCTTTACCCGGCGCTTGTGGCAGCTGAGGCACTGGGCGCGACGGTGGTCAATATGCGCTGGGTCAAGCCGCTGGATACTGAATTGTTGCTCAAGGTTGCGGCAGAGCACGACGCGCTGGTCAGTGTGGAGGAGGGCGCGCTGATGGGCGGAGCCGGCAGTGCGGTCAGCGAGGCGTTGCAGGCTGCGGGCCTGATCAAACCCCTGCTGCAACTGGGTTTGCGTGATGAGTTCATTGAACATGGGGATGTGGGCAAGCTGCTGGCAATGCAAGGGCTTGACGCTCAGGGCATTGAAACTTCGATTCGGCAACGCTTCGGGCCATTGATCGAATCCGGACGTACAGCCCTCAAAGCCGTTGCCTGAGTATTTGTTTGTTGGCGGTCTGCCCCGCAAGGGAAAACCCCCACCATTGGGCGCGCGGATGGTTTCTACAATGCTGGGTGACTTTAATGGGTCGTCGCTGTGCCTGTTAGCATGGCGGGGTATTTAATCAACAACTCTAGGAGTGAAGCTCATGGACCGTCGTTCCGTAATTAAAAACGCTGGGATTGCCAGTATTCTTGCAGCCGGTGCGGCACCTGCCGTGCACGCTCAGGGCGCAAACATCCGCTGGCGTCTGGCGTCAAGCTTTCCAAAATCGCTTGACACCATTTATGGTGGTGCTGAGGTGTTCGCCAAGGCCGTTAAAGCCATGTCGGGCGGCAAGTTCGAAATTTCGGTGCACGCGGGCGGCGAGTTGTTGCCACCGTTTGGTGTGGTTGACGGCGTGCAGAACGCAACCGTTGAAATGTGCCACACGGTTCCCTACTATTTTTATGGCAAGAATCCGGCGTTTGCTCTGGGTTCAGCCGTCCCCTTCGGCCTGAATGCACGCCAGATGACAGCATGGATGATGCATGGCAATGGGCGCAAGCTGATGAATGAGTTCTATGCCGCCTATGGCATGCTCAGCTTCGCCGGCGGTAACACCGGTACCCAGATGGGTGGCTGGTTCCGCAAGGAAATCAAGTCGATTGCCGATTTCAAGGGCATGAAGATGCGCTTGGGTGGTGGCCTGATTGGCCAGGTCATGCAGAAGCTCGGTGCCGTGCCGCAAAGCATTCCTGGCGGCGAAATTTACCAGGCTCTGGAAAAAGGCACGATCGATGCGGCGGAATGGGTCGGACCTTATGATGACCAGAAGCTCGGCTTCAACAAGGTGGCACCGTTTTACTACTATCCAGGATGGTGGGAAGGCGGTCCGGAAGTTGACTTCTTCATTAACCAGAAGGCGTTTGATGCGCTGTCGCCCGAATACAAGGCGATTGTCGATGCCGCATCGGCGCTGGCAAGTGCCGACATGCTGGCCAAGTACGACGCTCTGAACCCGACCGCTCTGAAACAGCTGGTTGCTGCCAAGACCAAGGTGCTGCCGTTCTCGCAAGCGGTGCTGGATGCTTCGTTCAAGGCTTCGATGGAGGTGTTCGCCGAGAACGACGCCAAGAGCCCTGAATGGAAGAAGATCTATGCGGATTTGCGCGCGTTCCAGCGCGATCAGGTGGCCTGGTTCCGTTTTGCCGAAAGCCGCTTCGACTCCTTTATGGCGATGCAGAAACTGTAATCAGCCAACTTTTCTCGTCCAGGAAGGCCTCGCTTTGCGGGGCCTTTTTTTTGAACAACAATAGGGCTCTGGAGGATGCTGTTTTGAATGACCTTTTGCCGTGGCTGGTGGTGTTGCTTG
>JBAXOZ010000066.1:0-12754 GCA_037132975.1 Comamonadaceae bacterium | reverse complement strand
GCCGCCGTAGTTCAATGGGAGGATTCGGTGGGGGTTGTGAGTCAACGACTCATTTGCGACTCGTTTAATGGTAATGTGTAGAACGAGTTTGGAGCGGTTTCCAGACCTCCTGGCTACTACCGCACCGGACAGACCTCAATAGCCCAACGTGCGCCGATCTGGCGCGTCGTCATTTGTTCGGGCATCCGTAATCCGTAGTTGATTCCGGGTTTTCCCTTGGTCTTGAGTATTTATGTTGAATTCGTAATTTGTTGTTGGCAAAGCCGAAATGAACAACGATAATTAAATCGTAATCAGTGATTGACGGTCTTTCGACCAACTCGCACCTCGGAGCACAGGGGCCCTTAACCGGAGTTTCAAATGATCACATCCACCTACACATCTTCTTTGTTCGACTGCCGTGGTGTTTCCGACGCTGACCGCCGCGAAGCCGAGCAACTGTTTTGCGCAGCCATTGAAGCCCAGCTCGGCGGCAAAACCAACGTGGTAACGGCTTATGCCGCCTACGAAGCCGCGTTCCAAGCCCATGGCGAGCTGCCACTGCCTGCCGCTGCCACTGAGCAAGAGCGCGCAGCCGTTGAAGCTTGGGAAGATGCAGAGCGCGCTGGCTGTGCCGCAGCTTTCGCTGGCTGGACTGGCAATCTGGGCGGCGCCCATTTCGAAATCAATGTCTAAAAACCACCGCAACCGCTCATGGCGCTCCCAGTGGGTGCCTGAGCCCATCAGCCGCACAGCCGTCCACCAAAGCGGCGTTACGGCCCGTGTGAGCCCGTCGGCCACCGACCCGACCAAGGACCGCATAACCATGGACAACACGGCCCAGCTTGATCTGGACCGTTGGGATCTGGGCAAGCTGACCGAGCAGGCCATTAAGCTATGGATGGACGGGACGTTTTGACCATTCTCCAATTGCCGGCCTACACCGTCATCAAGGTGGAGGCAACCGAACACGACTACCACATCACCGCCGAGCCAATTGAATCGAGCCGGGCATGTCCGCAATGCTCATCCATCAATGCGGATGCCTCTGATCCTCAATGTCCAAAATCTGATTCAGTTGGCTGGCGACTTCACTGTACCTGGCGCGGCAGAGGGCGATGTATCCAGCAGCATCGCGGTCGCTCGTATACCGGAGGCCGGTACCGGCGGCAACGGCTGCGGCCTGACTCGCAGGTTGGCCGGCAGCGGTTGGTCCTGCGTCTGCACCGACATTGTTGAGCACGCCGGCAGTGTCAGCGCCAAAACACTCACGGCCGGACAAAGAAGCAATTTTTTCACGAGCAGTCCCCAGTTGGTTGTTGATCTTGGCCAGCGCCTGGGCATGGCTTCCGGCTGCCTGGTCGGCGAACTTGCGTTGTTGCAATTCGTCAGACCGGCGCAGCTCGGCAGCAGCCTGCGCCGCAACGGCATCCTGGCCGGCGTGCCACTTGATGCCGCCAGCGGCTCCGGCCACGAAGATGGCCAGGGCCAGCGCGAGTTGCGCGAGCAGGCTCATACGACCCCCGATAGGCAAAGGTCGCGCTCCAGCACGCGGCGCTTGGTCAGGCCTGGCAGCGTCACGGCTACTCCGGCGACCCGGGCCTTGTCCCATTTAAGCAGCTCAGTGCATGCGCCGCGATGGTCTCCGGCCGCCAGTTTTCTGGCAGCAGTTGACTTGGCGCTGTTGCAGGCAATGCTTGCCCCGACGTTGTACGCGGCGTCCGCAAAGGCGGCGAGTACAGGGGCCGGTAAGCCCGGCCGGCAGGTGTCCACAGTTTGTACGACATCGCTCATCTCCTTTGTCAGCATTGCTTTGCATTCGGGCACCGTCCGAAAATCGGTCATCTTGACGCCCTTGGTCGATCCCATGCAGATGGTCGGCAGGCCGGTCACGTCGCGGTAGGCGTACTGGCGCAGGCCTTCGCAGGGCCCGGCAATGGCAGCAGCCAGCACCAGGGCGACGGCGCGCTTGTTGGTTTCTTCGGCCATTACTGTTTACCCCCACCTTTGAGCGTGTAGTAAAAGACCATCACTGGAGCACCAATGGCTGTTGCCCACTTCACAAAGGAGCCGAACAGACCAATTACCTTGAAAAAGCTCTTTCCCAACCTGAGAATCTCCAGCACCTCTGCCGTGTCGGCGCTATTGATGTCGAGCTTGCTTTCGATGCGCGTCATCCGCTCATCGCCCTTTTGGAACCGCAGATTCGCAATGTCAAGTCCGATGCATCCGCCGTCCTCATGATGGACATTGATGTCCGACACTCGGCGCTTCGGCATCTCATCGGCAATCTGTGTGAGCGAGGGGTAAACATCCATCTCAGACATGGGTGGCTCCTATTTATTTGCGCAGCGCTTCGAGCGCCTGGTCCTGCGTGATGCCCAGGCCGTACTTGGTCGCCAGAAAGCCGGCAAACAAGGCGCTGCGGTCGTCTGGGTAATACGTGAGCTGCAGCCGATAGGCTGCGGCCTCAATGCGCAGACGTGCAGCCGGAAACAGTTTGTAGATGACGCCAAATACCCCATGCGAGACGGCGGAAACATAGACCCACTCAGGCCTCTGGAGGTAATACAGGCCGCCGCCAATGGCCAAGATCGCCAGTGTCGTCAGCAGCCATTGCTTTGCGTGCAGCATCTCGTGCTCGAGCAGCCCGGCGTCGCCACGATAGGCCGGGCGCACCAGGATCAGCGGGCCCGCTGTGATGGCGGCAAACCGAGCCGGGATGAAGCGGTCGGTGTAAATGGTTATGTGCGGGGTCATTTGCTGCTCCTGATAAAAACAAACTTCTTGAGCACGCTCTCACGCAGGGCCTTGGCGTCGGCGTGCAGGGTGTGTGCCACCCAGCTGGTGACGGACTGACGCACACGCGCCAGGCTGATGCGGTCGTTGGCGTACTGTTCGCTCAGCACGCGCAGGGTGCGGTAGATGCGCTTGATCGAGCTCTTGCGCAGGCGCCGGTGCGTGCACCAGATCCGATACCCCAGAAAGTCCAGCGCGCGACCGCGCAACAGCGAAAGCGGGAACACCTGCGTTTTCTGGTTGGTACGCAGGCGCAGGTAGTTCAGCAGGAAGGCCTCGACCTTGACGCGCACGCGCTGCAGGTGCGCTTTGTCGTGGTGCACGACGATGAAGTCGTCCATGTAGCGGGCGTAGTGCTTTTCGCGCAGGCCGTGTTTGACAAACTCATCGAGCTCGTGCAGATAGATGTTGGCGCAGAGCTGGCTGGTAAGGTTGCCGATCGGCAGGCCGACACCCGGCGAGCCGTTGATCTTGTTGGCCGAGTCGATGATGTGGCCCAGCAGTGCCAGGGTTGGCTTACAGGCGATGCGCTTGCTCAATAGCCCCATCAACACGGCGTGATCGATGCTCTGAAAATACTTGGCGATGTCGGCCTTGAAGACGGCCACCTTGCCATGCTCGCGCTTGACCTTGCGCAGCATCGCCTGCGCCCGATCCGCGCCCAGGTGCGTGCCGCGCCTTGGCCTGCAGGCGTAGCTGTCGGCAATGAAGCGGCGCTCCCACAGCGGCTCGATCACGGCCACCAGGGCGTGCTGCACGATGCGGTCCCGAAACGGCAGCGCGGCGACGTTGCGCTCCTTTGGCTCGTAAATCTTGAACGGGCGGTAGGTGCCGATCTCGTACTCACCCCAGATCAACTCGTTTTGCAGCTGGATCAGATTGCCTTCGAGGTTGAGTTCAAACTGCTGCACCTCAACCTGGCCACGCTTGCCGGAGCGGGCGCGCAGGTAGGCGGCGTGCAGGGCTTCAAAACTGTAGATTTGCGCAAACAGGTTGTTGTAGGTCTTTG
Source organism: Comamonadaceae bacterium (assembly GCA_037132975.1). Lineage (GTDB taxonomy): Bacteria > Pseudomonadota > Gammaproteobacteria > Burkholderiales > Burkholderiaceae_C > Rhodoferax. The sequence continues at coordinate 8,967 of JBAXOZ010000066.1, read as the reverse complement.
CCATTGAGGGGTCCGATAAACCCCGAGGGGCGGTGGCGCCGAACGGTCGCGCGCAAGCACTACTGGAACGGTCCACCTGTTGAATGTTTCGGCTTCGGGTTTTCGCCCTGGCCGAGGAAAGTGTGTCCTTTTGTGTGGTGTTCTGCCGGCATGCCCAGTAGGCTTGCCGTTTCTGACGATCCACAAGAGCCGGGCGAGCCCCGATGTTGTTGTTCGCGTTCGAGCGATCGTTGTTCAGGTTCAGGGCAAACAGGCCAGCGGTCGCGCCGTTGTTCCAATTGCCCGACCGGATCGGGAGCCGTTTCAACACACTTCCCCCACAGTCAAAGTGCTTGACGCAATCGAGCGCAGCCAGCCACCCAGCATGCGGCCGATTTCGTCGTTCAACTTCGACCAGTGTTCGTACTTCTTGAAATCGAGATAACCCAAACCCTTGGCCATGCGCACCTGGCAGCGCAACAGGTCCAGCTCAGCGTCGAGCTCCTGCATGGTGGTCTTCTTGTGGTGGCGCTTGTTGCACACCACAATCAACCGCAGCAGGGCCCACATAGCGGTGCGCATCTCGGCGGCCAGCACGTGGCGTTCGAATGCCGGGAACTGGCGAAGCGCCACGTAGCCGTATTCGATCATCGCCTCGCACTTCTGACGAATCAACAGATCCGTCACCTTCGGCGCTTGCTCTGGAACCAGTGTGTTTCTGCTCATGGGGTCTTGGGGTCAAGCCGGCCTATCGGCCAGCCATCAGAGTTCAGGTCATCAGATTTCAGGAAACAAAAGCCGGGCGAGCCCCGATGCCGTTGAGCGCGACCGAGCGAACGTCGTACAGGTCCAGGGCAAACAGGCCAGCGGTCGCGCCGTTGTCCCAAGCGCCCGACCGGAACGGGAGCCGCTCACTCGTGACGTCCAGGTAGAAAATGTCATCGCTGCCCAGCCCGGTGCTGGCAACCGGGTACATGCCGTGCGCCTTGAGCAAGGCCAGTGCCGTGGCGCCGACCGGTGTGCTGCCCGGGTTGGTCATGCTGGCAAAGGCTGCGCCGCTGCCGCACACCAGCGTGTAGGCTGCCGTGCCGCTGGTGGCGTACTTGACGGTGTTGGCCGATCCCGGCGTCACCAGGGCGCCGCTGGAGCCGTCGATAGCCTTCCAGGCGCTGGAGCCTGAAGCGAAGTCGGTGGCGTTCAGGGCGGCGTCGTTGTTGGCGATGATCTGAATCTCGCCAGCGTTGATGCGCATGCCCGGCGACCACTCCCAGATGTTGCCGCACAGGTCAGCAATCCCCGTCGAGTTGCCGTTGTGACGCCACGACACCGGGCCCGATCCGGTCTGGGTGCGCCCGGTACCGGATGCCACGCCAGGCAAGCCACCATCGCCGCGACGGCCGCTTTCCCAGGCGGCGTCGTACGCCTTGCCCCAGTTGGTATTGCCGCGTGGGTGAAAGCCATTGGCCCGGGCCTGGACGCCGATGCCGGCCCATTCGACATTGCTCATGCAGTGAAAGCCGGTACCACAGGCCCGCGCATAGGCGACAAACTGGTCATGGTTCAGCGTGTTGGCAGGGTCCTGGCCAGGCAGGCTGAGCAGCTCGCCATTTTTAACCACGCCCGGGTAGGTTCCGGCCATGATCTGGCCCTTGGCCACACCGTTGACGGTGAACATCGGGTGCAGGCCAGAGGGCAGGCCTGCGTCCACATCGGGGCCATTGAAGGCGCCGATGATATTCATGAAAGTGGGTTGGTTCAGCGCGGTGTAGAGAACGGTCTGCGCGCCGCCGCTGGCGGCCTCGATGCTCATGCGCAGGGAGTCGGGGACGGAAATAGTGAGGGACATGATGGTTCCTTAAGGTGCGGGTGCGGGAGTGGGCGCTGTCGTGTCGGGCAGCGGGAAGAGTGTCAACGTCGTCTGGCCGGCGTGGCAGGCCAGCACGGCGGCGATCACCGGCGGCGTGCCGGGCTCGAACTGCAGCGCGCTGCCGGTCCAGTAGACGGTGTCCGAGTTACTGTTCGGCCGTGGCAGGGTCGGCAGCGTGAGCGTCGATTCCTCGTAGGCCAGCGTGACATAGCCGGGTGTTTCGGTGGCGTCTGCGATCGGCGCAGTGCCTTCGGGTCGGATGATTTCCATGGTGAGTCCTTATTGAGCGGTAGGGAAAATGGTTTTCCAGCGCAGGCTGGCGCTGGTGGCAGATCCGGTGATTGCGAGAACAAATCCGTTTGTGGCGCGGCTTTGCACCTGAATTTGCCCCTCAGCTCCGAGGAATGGTGCAGCGCTGTCGCACTCGACGACCACCTGGTAATTGGCATTCAGGTATGCCCTTGGCAGGGTGACGGCCACTGAGGCGTAGGTGCGCGTGAATTCATTGCTGGCAGACTGGGTGACTGTGCAGGTGCCGGTCTGCGTTTTGTAGGCGCTGACGTCATCGATGCGGCGCTGCGCCAGTGCTGCCAGGTCAACCGCGGCGGAAAGGCCATAGGCCAACTGGACGACGGTCGCGGAAACTGCCGCGTCTGCCACAGCGCCGGCCGCCTTGGCAGTGGCGTCCGCTGCAGCGGCGGTCAGCACCGAGCTGTTGGCGGTTGCCTGAGCGGTGCTGACGGGCTTGGAACTATCGGCTGTGTTGTCGACGTTGCTCAGACCGACGTCGGCCTTGACGATCCCGGTTGGCGACGTGATCACCGGTGCCGTCAGGGTTTTGTTGGTCAGTGTGGTGGCGACTGAGTCAAAGTAGGACTTGAGGAACGCTTTCAGGTTGGTGAACGTCAGCCAGCGGCCGGTGCCTGTCACCACATCCCTGATGGCGACCTTGTCGGTGTCGACTGGCGGCGTCTTGTCGGCAACCGTCAGAAGGAAGGCGTTGGAGTTGGTCGCAGCGTAATCGTTGACCAGGGCGGCGGCCTGGTTGGCCAGGTCGCGGATGTAGGACTGCGTCGGGATGATGGCGTAAGCCTGCGCTGATGCGTTGGCACCAAGGTAAGCTGGGCTGATCGTCAGGGCAACGCCTGAGACCACAGCCACGATTTCATAGATCTTGCCGTCAGGCCCCAGAAGGCCCTCGCCTGCTGCCGTTCCGCTGATGAAGTCGGTGCCGCTGCCGGTGACGGTGGTGCTGCCGTTGGTGACGGAAATGGTTCCCGTTCGATACCATGATGTCATGTTGTTGCTCCTTAAATGGGTTCGGTTGGCCACGTCACGTTTGACGGGTCGGGTTGGTTGGTGATGTCGCGCAGGGCTTGCCGGTATGAGGTCCAGGCCGATTGCGTTGCACCTGGTACGTCGGGCAACTGCGTCCAGTCAGACGCGCTGAGCAGGGCATTGCGCTGTACACGCACGGCTGCCCACAGGTCGTCAGGCGTGCGGGGATCGATCCACTGTTTGGTGGCGTAATCAAACTGGTGAAAGATCGAAGGCTTGGCTGGCTTCTGGATGATTGCGCCGTCTTCGAAATACACCTGGTCGGGCCAGTACCCAGTCTCATCGAGGACAAAGAAACTGGAGCCATTCATTTCGGCGATGGCTTGCGCGTCGTCCTCGGGCCCGAGCTGCTGGCGGATTTTGAGGCTGCCGTCGGCGTTGAAGATGTGCAGGTAAATCACCGGTAGCTCCTCAAAAGCGTGAACCGCGCCAGGTGGTTGCCGGTTGCGTACTGCTGCAGTGCATACATGTAAAGCGTGTGCGTGCCTGCAGCCAGGCCGGAGTAGAACGTCGGGATCGTCACCGTGCCGTCATCGCCGCCGGTGTAGTAGTCGTAAGACGTGTATCCGTCGATCTGCGCGCGCACCTCGAACGTGCCAAGGATGTTGCTGGTCTCGAAACCGTAGGTCAGCAGGATCGATGCGTTGCCGGCGTGCTCCATGGTGAAGGTGTAGGTTGCCCAGCTGCCGTTGGGTATCCACTGGAAGGTCGACAGAAACTCGGTTGCAGACTTCGACACGATATTGGAATTGGCGATCAATTGGCCATTGATCGTGATGCCGCCCGTCATGTCATAGACGATGTTGTTGACTGGCGTTCCGACGGCAAAGGTGCCGCTGCTGTTGAAGACGGCGCCATACCCGGTCATGGTTCCGGTACCGGACGGACCTACTGCAGGCGCAAGGCCATTTGAGACAGTCAGGCCCTCGGCGTTGATCGAGCGGGCTGAGATCGAGTCGTCAATGATCAAGGAACCGTCCAGGCCGAGCGCAGTCGTGCCATTGACGGTGCCGAGCGATAACACGGCTTTGGGTGTGCCGGTGCCGTCTGGCTTGCAAATCAGGAACTTGTCGGCCAGGATCACAAAGGACCCGACGGTGCCGTTGCTGTTGAGCTCGAAGCCGGTCACGTGGTTATTGGCGTCCACCTTGACCGAATACTTGGCATTGAGTGTGCCAAGGGCCGAGGCGTTGGCGCTGCTCTCGGTCTTGACCGCTGCATAGTCTCCAGTGTTGAGCCGGGCCTGCACAGTGCTGAGGGCGCTGGCATTGGAGCTGCTGGCGCTGACGGCTGCGTTTGCCGTGCTCTGTGCGGTGGCGATGTTGGCAAAGGTGGTGCCGCCACTGTTGAGCTGCGCCTGCACCAGCGCGGTGGTGCTGGCGGCCGAGCTGATGGCATCTGCCTTGGCTGTGTCCACGTAGCTGACGCTGGCCTTGGTTGCGAGGCCGGTGCTGCCACTGTTGACTGAGGCTTCCAGGTTGGTGGCGCGGGTGGCCAGTGCCGATGTCTGTGTGGCGCGGGTGCTGGCCTCGCTGACGATCGATGCCGCATTGGTGGCGATGTCGCCCTCGGTCGTCGTCACCCGGGCGGCAAGCGCTGTCCTGGCGCTGGCCTCGGCAACGTCGGCATCCGATCGCGCAGTCTGCTCTGCGGTGATCGATGCGCCATTGGCGGCAACGGCAGCCGTCAGGGTGCTGATGTCCGAAGCGGTTGCAGTGTGCTGATCGGTGCGGACGATCTGCTCTTCAAGGAACGCGGCTACGTTGGCGCTGACATTGCCTTCAGTGTTGGTGACGCGAGCCTCAAGCGCAGTACGGGCGCTGGCCTCGGCGCTGATCGCGTCGGTGCGCGCCGTTTGCTCGCTGACGATCGCGGCCGTGTTTCCCGATACGACAACGCCCAGGGCAAGCCGGGCAGTGGCCTCGGCCGCATCGGCTGTTGCGCGCGCGATGCGCTCATCGCTGATCTGCGCGGCATGCCCATCCACTACGGCAGCAAGGAATAGGCGCTGGGCGGCCTCGGCGCTGATGGTGGCGTCGGTGTAGGCGGTCAGGTCGTTGCGCGCCAGGGCGAGCGTCTGGGCGGCCAGGTTCGCGTCGGCTTCGTTGTTGAGGATCGAGCGCAGCAGCGTCTGGGCATCGATGTTGGCGTCTCGATAGGCTTTGTTGGCTTGCGCCACAATGCTGGTGATCGAGCTGGTATTACCCAGAGCCGACAGCGTTGTTTCTGCGCTGCCGAGTCGGGCATCGATGCCGCCGGTCACGCTGCTGAAGTCGGTGCTGCTGACCTTGGTGGCCACAGTGCCGGTCAGCGCGCTGATATTGGTCTCGGCCGTGGTGACGCGTGCCGTGGTGGCGGTCAGAGCGACGTCCGATGCCTTCAGCGACACGGCGGCGTTCAGGCTGCTGATATTGACTTCGGCCGTCGTGACCCGCAGGTCCATGCCCTCAAACAACGCCAGATCGGCCGTGCCCAGCGTGGCCGCAGCGATGGCGCCGTCCACATACATGGTGCTGGCCTTGAGCGCGATGCTGCCGTCGTGGGCGTCGAGCCTGGCGTCCACGGTCGTCAGGTGCGAAGTGGTAGCCTCGACGGCGTAAATCTTGACGCTTCCCGTTGCCGGGTCGGTGTAGATGCCGGCATCGCTGATGACAGACAGCGATTTGTTGGTGCTGATGACGTCGCGCAACAGGCCGGCTGCAGATGCGTCGAGGTTGACCTGCACCTTGCGATTGAGCCCGGTCTGTATGGCGGCGAGCTGCGCCAGGGAATACGGCAGCGCCGGCTGCGAGGTGTTGCCGTCGATCAGGTTGATGCGGTCATTCAGGCCAGCCATTAATTCGGTGGCACCAATGGCGGCGTTGAGCTGGGTCAGCAGGGCTGATGGGTCGGAACTGGCGGCCGCGTGGACGCCCGTGGTTGACCCGCTTGGGTACCAGGTAGAGCTCACGCCAGACGTGCTGACGACGCGGGCCCAGTAATACCCGCCCTGACCCGCGCTCAGGCCGATGTGGCTGTAGGCGGCGCCAGGGAACGGCTCGGTCGTGAGCCGGGCAGCCGCGCTTCGGTCATTGGTAGCGCTCCACCAGACCTCTGTGCATCGGATGTCAACCGCGGTAGACCCGAACGTCCAGGTCAGATCGATGCGGAACATGGCGCCAGTGGCGCCCAGGGCTGTGAGGGCGGCCGGCGCGCTGGTCTTGCCAGTGATGCCAGCAGAAACTGGAAGGCTCCAGTCGCCAACTGCAACCGATGTCCGTGCCCGGGCGCGAACGATGTAGATGAATCCGTCCTGCACATCACTGGTGACGACGGATGTCTCATTGCCGGCCGTGGCCAGGCTGGTCCAGGCGCCAGTTGAGTCAGACCGGCGGTATTGGACCTCGATCTGCCCGTTTTGCACGACAGACGCGTCTGCCACTTGCGGCCAGCTCACGCGCATGCGACTCACCACAGTGCCATCGGCCTGCGTCAACTGCTCGACGGTCCCGCTGGTGATCGTCAGCGGTCCCACGGCGGCGACGATCCATGGCTTTGGCAGGTTGGTATTTGCAGCAAAGCCTTGCGGGCTGAAACCGCTGTCCATTTGCGTGATGGCAGCCGAGGTTTCTTTGAGCGTGAGCTGTATGGAGCCGTCTGAATTCCAGACCCTGCCCAAAATCATGAAGGTCTTGGCGCTCCAACCGTAGCGCGACAGGGTGATCGATACCGTATCGAACAGCTCGAGCGGGTAGGCCGTCATCTTGAATGGTATGTCCACCATTACAGGATCGCGCGCGTCGCGCATCATGATGCCAGCAATGTGCAGCGCTTGTGGTGCGTAGCCGATGGCTGGGAAGGTCAAGTCCTGCACCAGCTCGACGCCGTCACGCGTCACCAGGGATGGTGACGTCAGCGGTGTGAGTGAGACTTGTTTGTAACTCTGTGCCTGGTCCCAGATCGAGACTTTGACGGTATTGAACTTCTGCGCACGTTCTTTGTGGACACTGATCCCGATCGGGCTTTGCGACTCACCGGCGCCGGTGCGCTTGACCACAGCCAGATCGGCGTCGCCCAGGCTCATGACTGGCGCCACATACACTCCGGATTTCAGATACAACTCGCCACCGGCAAAGGCCCATGACCCGCCCATTGCCTGGCTCAGGTCATCAAACAGACTCTTGGCTGGCGTTCCGAAAGGCGCGACCAGCGAACCCTTGTAGAGCGCCTGCGCCGCCTGCGCAACGCTACCCACGGTGTAGGTGGTGCTGAGGTCGCAGGAATTCGCAGAGGCGATGAAGCGAGCGTCCTCTGTGCTGGTGACGGTAGCCTTGCCGAATTTGGCGTGCTGGTAGACGTGGCGCATCATGAGCGCAGGGTTTTCGCTCCAAGCGGTGGTGCCGGTGCGCGGGTCGTAGAGCTTGGCGCCGCGGATCACTGCGGTGACGTTCGGCAGGCCGGTGGGGAATGCTGTTTCGTTGTAGGTGAACTTGCAAACCAGATAGGCCACACCCTGCACCACGTTTTCTGAGGCCCAATCGCTCGGGAATGCGGCAAGCAGATCGGCGTCCACCGTCTGGCCGGCTGCGCCCAGGTGCTTTGTGATCTTGACGTTTGAATTGGTGTTGGTGTAGGCGTAGCTGTATTGGCCACTTGGCACTCCGCCATATTTACCGCCTGTCAGTATTTGACTTGCGGTGTTGGCGATCATGTTCGGATCGGTCGGGTAACCCGTACAGACGCCGGTCAGCGTGCTGGTGGTGGCATACGGCGCATCGGTGACGTATCCGCTGCCGTCAAGCGTCACCAGGACATCGTTGAGGTAAATCTGCTCGATGGCATCAATCTCATGGCCGGCCAATGCAATGGCCAGGTAGAGGTCTTTTTGATTCTCGGCGGTGCTGCCCTTGTAAAAGATAGTTCCAGCTTTGCGCGCGCGGCCGAGCACCAGGTCACGCGGTGCGGTGGCGCTTGTGATGGTGACAAGGCGGTCTACCTGGCTGGCATTGAATTGATTGCGGGCCTCTTCCTTGGCTTGCTTTGCCTTGCTGCTCGAGTAGGCAAGACCGCCGGCCAAAATGGCTGCGGTGGCCACCTCAGACGCATACATGATCATGTACGCGCCAACGGTCCCACCAACCTCCGCGCCGATCCAGGCGATTACGGCAACAAGGGCTTCTGGCATTACGCAACCCTCCAGCAGACCGAGTCCCGATCGAGCGCAAGGCTCACCAGGCCGGCTGCAGACGGAGCAAACACCGTGCTGCCATTGCAGATTGAGAGCATGTCGCGTTTTCCGGATTTCGATAACACCACATCACCAGCAGCGGCTTGCGAGGCGGGGGTAGGCTGGCCCAGCGCTGCCGTGGCAATACCAATGAGGCCGCCATGCCGCTGCAGCGCTCTGAGGGCTTGTTTTTCAGTCCGGTGCGCGCGCAGGCCCGCCGGCGCCGGGTCGCAGCCGGTGATCGCCATGACGGCGTCGGCCGCAAAGATTGCGCAGTCGTTGCTGCCCCATGCGAAAGGACGAGCTCGGCGTTCGGCAATGAACGCCTCAAATCTGATCTGCCAGTCTTGTGTGCGTTTCATTGGTAGAAAAAGGCCTTTGCAGGCCAGATGACAGGTTTATCGACTTGGTCGACCACATATTTAAAGGCGCCGTCAGTGCTGCTGACTACGCGCTGATCGGCGTCGGAGTAAGTCCAGGGATTGCCGCGCAGCAGATCGACAGCACGCGACTCTGCGGTGACTCGAATCGTTGCCTGGTTGCCGTCTTCGCCGATGGCCATGGTGTCGAGCGTCCC
>JBAXOZ010000065.1:0-12763 GCA_037132975.1 Comamonadaceae bacterium | reverse complement strand
ACGAAGGCATTGAACTCAAGGGCGCCAGCCGCATCCGGGAGAACCTGGGCGAGCGCGGCCATGTCAACGTCAGCAGTTACAACCGGCAGGTGCTGCTGACCGGCGAGGTGCCCAGCGCGCAGGACAAGCAACTGGTGGAGCAGATCCTGTCGAAAGTCGAGAACGTGCGCAGCGTGGTCAACGAGCTCGGCGTCCAGGAGAACACTTCACTTTCGCAGCGTTCCTCCGACTCGCTGGTGACGGGCAAGGTCAAAGCCAGCATGGTCGATGCGCAGGACCTGTTTGCCAATTCGTTCAAGGTGGTCACCGAGCGCGGCACTACCTACCTGATGGGACGGGTGACCCAGCGCGAAGCGAACCGGGCCACGGACCTGGTGCGCAGCATCGAAGGCGTGAAGAAGGTGGTACGCGTGGTGGAGATCATCAGCGAAGAAGAACTGCAACGCCTGCAGCCCAAGCCGGCACCGGCCGAAGTAAAGAAGTAGTTGCACTGGCGCCGCAGCGGCTTCATGAAATCCTGGATTGCCGCGCTGCGCTCGCAATGACGCGACGAAGGATGGTTATGGCGATAACCCTTTTTCGTCATCGCGAGGCCGTAGGCCGCGGCGATCCATGGCGGCGGACCCAGGCTGTTACTTCAATCGTTTGATCAAGCTGGAAGTATCCCAGCGTTGACCACCCATGTGCTGCACATCGGCGTAGAACTGGTCTACCAGCGCCGTTACCGGTAGCCGCGCACCGTTGCGCTTGGCTTCGTCGAGCACCAGGCCCAGGTCCTTGCGCATCCAGTCGACAGCAAAGCCAAAATCAAACTTGTCGGCAACCATGGTCTTGCCCCGGTTGTCGAGCTGCCAGCTCTGCGCGGCGCCCTTGCCGATGACATCAAGTACCTGCAACATGTCCAGGCCGGCCAGCTGGCCAAAGGCAATCGCCTCGCTCAGGCCCTGCACCAGGCCGGCAATGCAGATCTGGTTCACCATCTTGGCCAACTGCCCGGCGCCGCTCTGTCCGAGCAGCGTGACGGCTTTGGAGAAGGCCATGGCCACCGGCTGCGCCAGCTCAAATGCCGCCGCGTCGCCACCGCACATCACCGTCAGCAGGCCGTTTTGCGCACCGGCCTGACCGCCCGAGACGGGTGCATCGATGAAGGCCAGACCCAGCTGGCCGGCAGCGCCGTACAGCTCACGTGCCACGCTGGCCGAGGCGGTGGTGTGATCCACCAACACCGCGCCGTGTTTCATGCCGGCAAAAGCGCCGTCTGCACCGAGCGTCACGCTGCGCAGATCGTCGTCGTTGCCAACGCAGCAAAAAACAATGTCGGCCTGCTGCACAGCGAGCCTGGGCGTGGGGGCGCTACGGTGAACCTGGGTCGGCTGACTTGCATCGGCAAACTCAGCGCACCAGGCGCTGGCTTTGGCAGCGCTGCGGTTGTAGACAGTGACCGAGTGACCGGCACGAGCGAGGTGACCGGCCATCGGGTAGCCCATGACACCCAGACCCAGGAAAGCGACCTGACGCGCGGGAGTGGCTTGGTAAGTTTTGGCGTTGATGTTGTTCATACGATGGCAAAGTTCTCGGTTCCGCTAGCCAGATCCTGCGTCTTGCTGTGCTGGCTGTTGAGTTTGATCTGCAGGCGCAGGTCGTTGAGTGAATCCGCGTTGCGCAGCGCGTCTTCGTAGGTGATCAGCTTGGCCTCATAGGCGTCGAACAGGGCCTGATCAAAAGTCTGCATGCCCAGATTGCGGCTTTTCTTCATGATCTCCTTGATCTCGGAGACTTCACCCTTGAAGATCATGTCCGAAATCAGCGGCGTGTTGAGCATGATTTCGACCACGGCAACCCGTCCCCGGCCGTCCTGGCGCGGAATCAGGCGCTGCGAGACCATGGCCTTGAGGTTGAGCGACAGGTCCATCAGCAACTGGGCGCGTCGCTCCTCCGGGAAGAAGTTGATGATGCGGTCCAGCGCCTGATTGGCGTTGTTGGCATGCAGGGTGGCCATGCACAGGTGGCCGGTTTCGGCAAAGGAAACGGCGTGTTCCATCGCTTCACGGTCCCGGATCTCTCCCATCAGGATCACATCGGGTGCCTGACGCAGCGTGTTCTTCAGGGCGGATCCCCAACTGTCGGTATCGATGCCAACCTCACGCTGGGTCACCACGCAATTTTTGTGAGCATGAACAAACTCGATCGGGTCTTCGATCGTGATGATGTGGCCGAACGAGTTTTCATTGCGCCAGTCCACCATGGCTGCCAGGGTGGTCGATTTGCCCGATCCGGTGGCACCTACCAGTATGCACAAACCGCGCTTGGCGGTGGACACTTCCTTGAGTATCTGCGGCACAGCCAGGCCATCGATGGTCGGAACGGTCAGGGGAATGACGCGCAGCACCATGCCGACCTTGCCCTGCTGGATGAAGGAGTTCACACGAAAGCGGCCAATGCCCGGCGGCGAAATGGCAAAGTTGCATTCCTTGGTGCGCTCAAACTCGGCCACCTGCTTGTCATTCATGACCGAGCGCGCCAGCGCCATGGTGTGTGCCGCGTTGAGCGGCTGCGGCGAGACTTTGGTCACTTTGCCGTCCACCTTCATGGCTGGCGGAAAGTCTGCGGTGATGAACAGGTCGCTACCGCCGCGACTGACCATCAGCTTGAGCAGATCGTTAACAAATTTGGTGGCTTGATCGCGTTCCATGGCTTGCTGTGCTCCCCTGGGTCATTTCTTTTCGCTAAGGCGGGCGCTGACCACACGCAGCCGCAGCGAAAGTTTGCGTGCCAGTATCGTGACCAGACTGGCGGTCAGCGCGGGATCAGAGGCCAGCATCTGATCCATGGCGTCGGCACTCAGGACCGCTATTTCGCAGTCGGTCAGTGTGGTACACACAGAAAACCGCGCCCCCCCGTCGAGCAGAGACATCTCGCCCAGCATCTCGCCCGGTACTGCTTCGGTCAGATGCAGCCGCTCGCCCCAGGGCTGCAGGCGGTCCACCGCAATGCTGCCGGTCAGTAGCACGACCATGAAGTTGCCCTGCTCGTCCTGACGTATCAGCTCGCGTCCGGCGGCGACGCAGGCGTAATCAATGAAAGGCTCCATGCGGCTGACCGCATCCAGATCCAGCCGTGACATGTGCTTGTCTTTGGCCCAAAGTGCCTGCAGCAGCCGGGTGCCGCGTTCCGGGTTCAAGCGCGTGGCACCCACCTCCACCGCGCGTGCCTCCCACGGCACCAGCAGAGCGCTTTCGCCGCCGGCGAGAAAGGTCGTGGCAAAAAGCTTGGAGTCCAGATGGCCTTCCACCGGGTCGCTCTGAGTTTTTTGCTGGAGAAGTCCGAGGATTCCCTTCATGGTGTGCTCCGCAGATTGTCAGTGATGAAAGAGCTGCGATCAGCCCGGGAAGTTCTCGGGGATCTTGGCTTTGGAGCGCGCTTCGGCCGGGCTGATGATGTTGCGCTTGACCAGATCGGTCAGGTTCTGATCGAGTGTCTGCATGCCCACGCTGTTGCCGGTCTGGATGCTTGAATACATCTGTGCCACTTTGGCTTCGCGGATCAGGTTGCGGATGGCGCTGGTACCGAGCATGATCTCGTGCGCCGCCACGCGGCTCTGACCGTCCTTGGTCTTGCACAGGGTCTGCGAAATCACGGCCTGCAGCGACTCCGACAACATGGCGCGGATCATTTCCTTTTCTTCGCCCGGAAACACGTCAATGATCCGGTCAATCGTCTTGGCGGCGCTCGAGGTATGCAGCGTGCCAAACACCAGATGCCCGGTTTCGGCCGCGGTCATGGCGAGCCGGATTGTCTCGAGATCGCGCATTTCGCCGACCAGAATGGCGTCCGGGTCTTCGCGCAGCGCCGAGCGCAGGGCGGCCGAGAAGCTCAGCGTGTGGGGACCAACTTCGCGCTGGTTGACCAGGCATTTTTTTGACTCGTGGACAAACTCGATCGGGTCTTCGACCGTCAGGATGTGACCAAACTCGGTCTCGTTGAGGTAGTTCACCATGGCCGCCAGCGTGGTCGATTTGCCCGAACCTGTGGGGCCGGTGACCAGCACCATGCCGCGCGGCTTCAAGGCCAGATCGGAAAAAATCTTGGGTGCGTTCAACTGCTCCAGCGTCAGGATCTTGCTGGGAATGGTGCGGAACACAGCGCCAGCGCCGCGCTGCTGGTTGTAGGCGTTGACCCGAAAGCGTGCCAGCCCTTCAATTTCGAAAGAAAAGTCGATTTCCAGGAACTCTTCATAGTTCTTGCGCTGCGTATCGTTCATGATGTCGTACACCATGGCATGCACCTGCTTGTGGTCCAGCGCCTCGACGTTGATGCGTCGCACATCGCCGTGCACCCGGATCATCGGTGGCAGCCCGGCCGAGAGATGCAGGTCCGACGCTTTGTTCTTGACGCTGAAGGCCAGTAGTTGGGTAATGTCCACGGAGTTCTCTTGTCCTTTGTTACGCTTGGGCCAATTATGACCATGATTGAGAAAAATTTACAAACCGTCCAGAGCCGCGTGGCCGCCGCCTGCCGCGCTGCCGGGCGCCCCGCCAGCGAAGTCGCCTTGCTGGCCGTTTCAAAAACCTTTGACGCGGCCGCCGTGACGCAAGCCCATGCCGCCGGCCAGACTGCGTTTGGCGAGAACTACATCCAGGAGGCCGTGCAAAAAATCACGGCGCTGCGCCACCTTGGCCTGCAGTGGCATTGCATAGGCCCCATCCAGAGCAACAAGACCCGGCTTGTGGCCGAGCACTTTGATTGGGTGCAAACCGTGGATCGCCTGAAAATTGCGCAGCGCCTGAGCGAGCAACGCCCCGGTCACTTGCCGCCTTTGCAGGTTTGCATTCAGGTCAACGCCGATGGCGGCGCCACCAAGTCGGGCGTATTGCCGCAGGACGCGCTGGCACTGGCACGGCAAGTGGCGGCACTGCCGAAGCTGCGCCTGCGCGGCATCATGAGCATCCCGGAACCTGCAGCAGATTTTGCTGCGGCCTGCGCCGTCTTTGCCAGCATCAAGGCGGTGCTTGACGATTTGAACGCCGCCGGCCTGGCGCTCGATACCCTGTCGATGGGCATGAGCGCGGATCTGGAAGCGGCCATTGCGTCCGGCAGCACCATGGTGCGAGTCGGGACGGCTATTTTTGGGGGACGAGTGAAGATCCCGTAGCGCACGGCAGCATCGACCAAAGTGGTACCGCCTCTATCCTGTCGGCAAGTTTGAAACGGTGCAGCCCCGGGTAAACAACATACAGTGTGTCGAGTTTCAGGTCATTCATGGCGATGCGCATGCTGGCGGTCACACGCGGTACGTCGGCGCGCTTGAATTCGACACCTACGCGCTGGTTACCCTTGAACATCAGAAGATCGAGTTCGGCCCCCTGGTGCGTTGCCCAGAACCAGGCCTGATCGGGCTGGGAGATACGCAGCACTTGCTCCAGCGCAAAGCCCTCCCAGCTGGCGCCGCTGTGTGGATGGGCGAACAGTTCCGTCGCGGTCTTGATGCCCATCAGCGCATGCAGCAGTCCGGTATCGCGAAAATAAATTTTGGGTGCTTTGACCTGGCGCTTGCCGAGAGTTTCATGCCAAGGCTGCAACTGACGGATCATCAGTGTTTGCGTCAAGGTATCGAGGTAGCGGCGAATGGTGGGTTCGGAGACGCCCATCGATTGCGCAGATGGCGCGGCCGACCAGACTTGTCCGTGGTAGTGCGCAAGCATGGTCCAGAAGCGCAGCATCGCGGGTGCGGCGATGTTGATGCCAAACTGGGGCATGTCCACACGCACATGGTCCGCCACGGCATGGGCGCGCCAGACCATGCTGTCCTCATCCGAGGCTGCCAGATAGGATCGGGGAAAGCCGCCGCGCAACCACAGGCGTGTGCTTGCGTCTTCGTTGTAGCTGCCTTCATGGGAGATGACCTCTTCCAGGTCGAAGCCGCCTACTTCAACGGTCTCGACGCGGCCCAGCAAGGACTCACCGGCCTGGCGCAGCAAGGCGGGTGAGGCGCTGCCAAGCAGCAGGTACTGGCCTGGTGCATCGGAGCGGTCCATCAACACCCGCAACAAGGGGAACAATTGAGGCTGAAGTTGCACTTCATCAAGGACGACCAGTCCCTTGAGTGACTCCAGCGTTTGCGCGGGCTGCTCGAAGCGCTGCGCGTGCGGTGGGTATTCCAGATCGAAGTAGTTGGGCGACTGACGGCTCAGAAACTTCTGTGCCATGGTGCTTTTTCCGGACTGCCGTGGACCGCTGAGCACGACGCCACGAGAGCGGCCAAGAGCTTTGTGGATGGCGAGTTCGAGGGCGGTGCGGTCCAGCATGATCGAATGGTAGCACCAAACCATGAAAATCCAACATGCCATGTTCGAATTTCATGGTCTCCTGGCCGGCGTGCCTCAGCTATAGTGACTTCCGTGCCCACAGACAAACCCAAATCCGTCAGCCTGATCGGCGTTCCCACCGACGTTGGCGCCGGCACGCTGGGCTCGCGCATGGGGCCCGAAGCCTTGCGGGTGGCAGGTATTGCACAGGCGATTGCACGCTTTGGCCTGGATGTCAGGGATTGCGGCAACCTGGCGGGTCCGGCCAACCCCTGGCAGGAGGCGGTCAATGGCTTTAGACACCTGCGCGAGGTCGTGCAGTGGAACCAGTTGCTGCACGATGCCACCTACGCCGAACTTCAGCAGGGGCGACTGCCCATCATGCTGGGTGGCGACCACAGTCTGGCGATTGGTTCCATCAGCGCGGTGGCACGCCATTGCCGCGACGTGGGCAAGAAACTGCGCGTGCTGTGGTTTGATGCGCATGCCGATTTCAATACCGCCACCCTGACGCCCAGCGGCAACCTCCATGGCATGCCGGTGGCCTGTTTGCTGGGCATCGGTCCGCAGCAGCTTATTGAAATCGGTGGCCAGGTGCCTGCGCTGCGCCCGAAAGAGATTCGCCAGATCGGCATTCGCAGCGTCGATGCCGGTGAGAAGCGTCTGGTGCACGACATCGGCATCGAGGTCTTTGACATGCGTTTCATCGACGAGATGGGCATGCGCCACGCCATGGAACTGGCGTTGGCACTGGTCGATGCCAACACCCATTTGCACGTCAGCCTGGATGTCGATTTTCTGGACCCCGATATTGCGCCGGGTGTCGGTACCACGGTGCGCGGCGGCCCGACCTACCGCGAGGCGCAACTCTGCATGGAAATGATCGCCGACACCGGTCATCTGGCTTCGCTTGACGTGGTGGAACTGAACCCGGCGCTGGACCTGCGCAACCGCACTGCCGAGCTGGCGGTGGACCTGATCGAGAGCCTGTTTGGCAAGAGCACGCTGATGCGCCGAGCTGGCGGGTAGAGCGATTTTGTCGGGGATAATTGAAGCCTACCGGCCCGACGGCCGACCCAATACCCTGTCTTGTTTACCCAATTAACCACCTAGAGGAGATTGCGATGAAGCGAATCATGAAATGGGCTGCGCTCGGCCTGATGCTGGCCAGTGCCGTCACGATCCAGGCCCGAAGTCTGGACGAAGTGAAAAAGGACGGCAAGATCAACATTGCCACCGAAGGACAGTTTGCACCCTTCAATTTCTTTCAGGGCTCCAAGCTCAGCGGCTTCGAGATTGAACTGGCCGAGTTGGCGGCCAAGAAAATGGGCGTCACGATTGAGTGGAAGGCGTTGGGTTTTGACGCGTTGCTGGCTGGTTTACGGCAAGACCGCTGGGATCTGGTGATCGCGTCGCACGGCATCACCGAGGAACGCGCCAAGGCGGTAACTTTTGCCGAGCCACACTATTGCTCCGGAGGCGCCATTGTTTCGCTCGATCCGGCCATTCACCGCGTTGCGGACCTGACCGGTAAAACGGTCTCGGTGCAGACCGGAACCACTTATCTGGACAACGTCAAGAAGCTCAGCGGTGTCAAGGAAGTGAAGAATTTTCCGCAGGACACGGACGCCCGTGGCGCGCTGCTGACCAAGCGTGTGGACGCCTGGGTGACCGATAAATTTGTGGCTGCGATTGCCATTTCGTCCAACCCCAACGCGGGCATGAAGCTGGGTGACTTTGTCTTTGTCGAACGCATCGCGGCCGCTGTGGCCAAGGGCAACAGTTCGCTGGTTCAAGGTTACAACAAGGCCCTGGCTGAAGTCATGGCCGATGGCAGCTATGCCACCTTGTCGAAGAAGTACTTCAACGAAGACGTGCGCTGCCGCTAAGTAGCTGAATCGACAAGCTGAGCAACATGAAAATCACCCTGCCCGGATGGCCGCAGCGCTGGAGTCGTGAACAGCGCTCCAGCGCCACGATTGCGCTGGCCAGCGCGGTGCTGGTGCTGTTGCTCTGGTTGATGGCCATTCCGTTGGCGCTGGCACCCGAGCCCATTGGCAACAACGCGCAGTACTTTGCTGAAGGCACGCGGATTACGGTGGAACTCACGGTGGTGGCGGGCCTGTCGGGTATTGTGATTGGCGTGCTGGCGGCGCTCGGGCGGACTTCCGGCATCACCCTGCTGCGCTGGGTGGCATCGCTCTACATCTGGGTCATGCGCGGCACGCCTTTGCTGGTGCAGATCCTGTTCGTTTTTCTGGCCTTGCCGACGCTGGTGCCAGCGCTGCGCTTGGATGATTTTGCCTCGGCCTGTGTCGCGCTGGCGTTCAATGTCGGCGCCTACAACGCCGAGGCGATTCGCAGCGGTTTGCTGGCCGTGCCCAAGGGCCAGATCGAGGCGGCGCGTTCGCTCGGCATGTCAAGTTTTTATACCTTCATCGATGTGACTTTTCCGCAAGCCTTCAAGGTGGCCCTGCCGCCGCTGGTGAACAACACGGTGGCGCTGCTGAAAGACTCGTCACTGGCCTATGCGATTGGTGTGGTGGAGTTGACCAACGTGGGCAACCGGATTCAGGCTGCCACGTTTCAGCCCTTGCCAACTCTCATCACGACAGCGCTGGTCTACCTGGTGCTGACCACGGTGATGACACAGATCTCGGGCGCGGTCGAGCGGCGTTACGACGTGGAGGGCCGCCAGCCATGAGCGCGCCCACGAGCACCCATCTGATCACCGTCGATAAGGTGAACAAGTTCTTTGGGACGCACCACGTCTTGCGTGATGTCAGCACCTATTTCAACGCCGGCCAGGTGAGTGCCATTCTGGGCGCTTCGGGATCGGGCAAGAGCACTTTGTTGCGCATGCTCAACCGTCTGGAACGTCACGACTCCGGACGCATCGTGGTTGACGGCATTGAAGTGGACGACGAACTCAAGCATCTGGACGCGCTGCGGCGCGAGCTTGGCATGGTGTTTCAGCAGTTCAACCTGTTTCCGCACCTGACCGTGCTCGACAACGTGTCGCTGGCGCCCCGGCGCGTGCGCAAGACGCTGCGCCGTGATGCCAATGAGCGCAGCATGGAGTTGCTCACGCGTGTTGGCATGGAAGAGCACGCGCACAAGTATCCGTTTGCGCTGTCGGGTGGCCAGCAGCAGCGGGTGGCGATTGCGCGGGCACTGGCGATGAATCCGAAGGTGATGCTGTTCGATGAACCCACTTCCGCGCTGGACCCTGAAATGGTCAAGGAAGTGCTTGACGTCATCAAGAAGCTGGCGCAGTCGGGCATGACCATGATCATCGTTACGCACGAGATGGGCTTTGCCCGCGAGGTGGCGGACCGGATCCTGTTTCTGGACCAGGGTCAGGTGGCGCAGGATGCACCGCCCGAAGTTTTTTTTGATGCCCAGGAAAGCGCCCGTGTGCGGGCTTTCCTCGGGCTGGTGAGTCACTGATTTTTGTTTTATTTTTTACTGGAGACGACTATGAAAGTTTCACGCACAACCCTGGCCCTGTTGGCGGCTGGCGTTCTGAGCCTGCCCGCCTTTGGCCAGACCAAGGCGGATTTTGACGAGATGCGCCAGGAAATTGCGCGCCTGCGCCAGGAACTCAATGCACTGAAGGCGCAGTCTGCTGCGCCGGTGGCCGCTGCGCCAGCGACCGAGGAGCGCATTGAGCAACTCGAGATCAAGCAGAAGGATGCTGTGGTGCTGGGTGACATTGGCAACAGCTTCCGATTGCCGGGCTCGGAGACCTCGCTGCGCATTTACGGCTTTACCGAACTCAGTGCCGTTTATGAAAGCAAAGGCGACAACTCCAACAACGACTACTCGACTTTCGCACCTTATGCCCCGATCAATGGCAGTGGCCGCACCGGTGTTGGCTACCTGACGGCGCGCACCTCGCGCCTGGGTGTGGAAGCCTCGACGCCGACGTCCTATGGCCCGCTGGGTATCAAGCTCGAAGGCGATTTCAACAACGAGCCGCGCACCGGCAACGCCGCAGTGAATGGGTCGGTAGCCAACATCTACACGCAGCAGGCGACCAACTCCTATAACTTCCGCGTCCGTCAGGCCTATGGCCAGTTTGGCGGTCTGCTGGTCGGCCAGAGCTGGTCCACCTTCATGGATCTGGACAACTCGCCCGAGACGGTGGATTTCAACGGCCCGATCGGATCCACCTTCATCCGCCAGCCGCAGATTCGCTACGCCTACAACACCAAGGACAGCGGCACCTTTACCGTGGCGCTGGAAAATTCATCGAGCTATGTGCTTGACGCCACCGGTGTTGCCAGCACGATGGGCGCGTCCAGAATACCGGACCTGATCGGTCGCTGGGACAAGAGTTTCGACTGGGGCTCCATGAGCGTGCGCGGTCTGACGCATGAACTGCGCATCGATGATGGCGCCGGTGTGACCGTCTCCAAACGCGGTTATGGCCTTGCCAGCACGGCTTTCCTGAAGATGCGTGAGGCGAAAGACTTCCTGAGCCTGGCAGTGACCTATGGCGATGGTATCGGCCGTTACTTCAACTACATCGAGGGCGCCGCTTACGACGCCGCCGGCAAGAACATTCTGCTGGAAAAGGCTGTCGGTGTGGTGCTTGGCTACCAGTACAAAGCAAGCGATACCTTCCGCGCCAACTTCGTGCTCGGCGCGCAGCGTAACTATGACAATGCCTACACTGCCTTTGTCCGTGCCAATGGTCTGGACAGCGGCCAGTACGGCATCAACCGTAGCGTCTATCAGGGCCACCTGGGCTTCATCTACAACCCGATCAAGCTGGTTGATTTCGGCGCCGAGTACATCTTTGGCCAGCGCGAAACCCTGGCCGGCGAAAAGGGCGATTTGTCACGCGTGAACCTCTCCGCCAAGTACTACTTCAACTAAGCCGATGCTGGCCCCGGGCTCGCATCGGCAGGGGCTGCTGGCACTGCTGCTGGTGACAGTGGTCTGGGGTACCACCTTCCCGGCCATGAAGCAGATCAGCTCGGATCTGGGGGCGCTGGAGATCATTCTGCTGCGCTTTCTGATATCGAGCCTGGTCCTGCTGCCTTTGCTGCGCGGACTGAACTGGTCCGAATTGCGCTGGGGTGTCGCCATTGGCAGCGTGCTGTTCTGCGCCTTCTTCCTGCAGGTCGCGGGGTTGGCCATGACCAGCAGCAACCGCAATGCTTTTGTGACCGGCCTGAACGTGCTGATCGTGCCCATGCTCGCCTACTTTCTGGGTCAGCGCATGCGTTGGCCGGTGCTGCTCGGTGCAGCGCTGGCGGTGCTGGGGCTGGGTGGCATGTTTTATGAACAGACGCCTTGGTCGACTGGCGACACCCTGACCCTGGTCAGCGCTTTTGTTTACGCCGTCTACGTGTTGCTGTTCGAGTTCAGTGCGAAAGCCGCAACCCGGCCCCGCCCGGAGCGACTGGCAGTGATGCAGTCGCTCACCATGCTCGTGCTGTCCGCGGTCGGTTTCATGTTGCTGGAACCGGCGTCGCTGGGCAGTCTGTGGACCCGGGCACAGATTCACAGCGCTTCTTTGATCTATCTGGGCCTGCTCGCCAGTGCCGTGATGGTCTGGCTGCAGGCCTGGGGTCAGCACCGGGTACGGGCCGTGGAAGCAGCCATTGTCTATGGCCTGGAGCCGGTCTTTGCTGCGCTGGCCGCTGTCTGGTGGATTGGCGAGGTCCTGCAGGGCCGCGCACTGATGGGGGGCGCACTGATCGTGCTGGGTGTGCTGATTTCGCAAATCGATCCGCAGTGGCGGCTCGGCGAAAAATTGGTCAAAGAATAAATCACCAGTAATCGACTGATATTTGGTGAATAACTCACCAATCAAAGCCTGATGATCGCCAGTATTGTGAAATATGTGGGAGATCACCGTGCACTTGCCTGTTCCTTACCGTGCTGAAGCCGGCATCGTTTCTGCTCACCTGTTGCGCCTGGCTGGCGCGCTGGACTGGGCCGCTGCCGCCCGTGTTGCCACGCCCTGGGTGCATGCTGTGCGCAGCAACCCGCCGCCGTTCTGGGCGCTCGAGAGTCTGCTGCAGGAGTACCCGATTTCCAGCGCCGAGGGGCTGGCCCTGATGCGTCTGGCCGAAGCGCTGCTGCGCGTGCCCGACGCCGAGACCGCCATTGCATTGACCGCCGACCAGCTGGGGCGCGCCGACTTTGACGGCGCTGGCGACAAGAGGCTGGCGCGACTGTCCAGCACCGCCATTGCCATGAGCAAGAAGTTCCTGCCCGACAGCGAGACGCCGAGCGGCATGTTTGCCAAACTCGGCGCGCGTTCGGTCGTGGCCGCCACCCTGCGCGCGGTGCAGTTGCTGGGCCGCCAGTTTGTGCTCGGGCAGACCATCGGTGAGGCGATGGATGAAGCTGTGTCGGCCAGGAGAAAGATGAAGAACCTTCGCTACAGCTATGACATGCTGGGCGAGGGCGCACGCACCGATGCCGATGCGCTGGCGTAT
>JBAXOZ010000064.1:0-13604 GCA_037132975.1 Comamonadaceae bacterium | reverse complement strand
GCCATTCCCTGGATTCATCTGCTGACATCCGCCGAGCGCGAGCGTGCTGTGGACGACCTCAAGATCACGGATGCCAGTGCGGGGGATTACGTATGCCGCACCGGTCGTCCCGTGACGTACTGGTTTGGTGTGATTGACGGCTTGCTGAAGATGAGCAGTGACAACGCCGAAGGCAAGACCATGACGTTTATTGGCATGCCGCCTGGGGGCTGGTTTGGCGAGGGTACCGCACTGAAGCGTGAAAGCTACCGGTACAACATTCAGGCACTGCGAAGGAGTCGGGTGGCCGGCTTGCATGTGGATACCTTTCATTGGTTGTTGGACCACTCTATCGGTTTCAACCGGTTCATCATGAACCAACTCAACGAGCGGCTGGGGCAGTTCATTGCTGCTCGTGAGATCGACCGGATGAACAACCCGGATATTCGGGTTGCGCGCAGTCTGGCTGCGCTTTTCAACCCGGTCCTCTACCCCGGTGTCGGCGAGGTCCTGCGCATTACCCAGCAAGAGCTGGCCTACTTGGTCGGTCTGTCGCGCCAGCGCGTCAACGAGGCACTGACCGCTTTGGCCGAACAGGGGTCGATTCGAGTTGAGTACGGCGGTTTGCGGGTGCTGGACCTGCAGGCTTTGCGCGCCACGGTTTTTACCAGCAAACCCGTTGTCTAATAGGCACTTGGCTTTAATCAGGTCCGGTCCGGATCAGAACTCAAGGAGATTTCAATGACATCAGAGCTGCAATCGACTCGTCGCTGCTGGCTTGCAGCCGTCGCCGGTATGGCAATGATCTGCGCTGCTATTCCCGTGACAGCACAAATCGCCTGGCCGAGCAAGCCGGTCAGAATCGTGGTGCCCTTCGCGCCTGGCGGAACCACCGACATTCTGGCCCGCGCAGTGGCTCCGGAGTTGTCGAAGGTCTTCGGGCAATCCTTCATTGTTGACAATCGCGCTGGCGCTGGCGGCAACCTCGGTGCGGACATTGTGGCCAAGTCTGCCCCTGACGGCTACACGCTGTTGATGGGTACCGTCGGCACCCATGGCATCAACAAGGCCTTGTACAGCCGACTGCCCTATGACCCACAGAAGGACTTTGCGCCCATCACACTGGTGGCCGGTGTGCCCAATGTGATGGAGATGAACGCGGAAAAGGCGAAGGCCTTGGGTATCAACAATGTGCCGGACTTTATCAAGTATGCCAAAGCGCATCCGGGTCAACTCAACATGGCCTCCAGCGGCAATGGCACGTCAATCCACCTGGCTGGCGAACTGTTCAAGACAATGACAGGCACCTTCATGACCCACATTCCCTACACCGGCTCCGGACCCGCCATGATGGGCATGTTGTCGGGGACAGTGGACGTGATGTTTGACAACCTGCCATCCTCCATGGCGCAGATCAAGAGCGGCAAGCTCAAGGCTTTTGCTGTCACCAGCTCGCAGCGATCAGCCGCCATGCCGGATTTGCCGACGATCGAGGAGGCGGCGAAGCTCAAGGGTTTTGAGGCGAGCAGCTGGTTTGGTTTGCTGGCGCCAGCCGGTACGCCACCGGAGGTCGTGTTGCGCATACAGCAGGAAACTGCCAAGGCACTCAGTCTGCCCAGCATCAAGGAAAAGTTGCTGGCACAGGGAGCCATTCCCAGCGGCAATACGCCGCAGGAATTCGCAGCACTGATTGACGCTGAAATCAAAAAGTGGGCACCTGTAGTCAAGGCTTCCGGCGCCAGAGTTGATTGAGTTCGCCCAGGCCCTCAAACACCCCAGACTATGGCGTGGCCCGCTTTTTCGCAGCGCTGCAGCATTTCCATCAAGGGTAGGGCACGCTGGCGCAGTGAGATGGCCTCAAAGCGGGGCGGATCTTCATTGCGCTCGAGCGCCTGCGCCAGCGCGGCCTTCCTGTCGGCTGCTTCCTGGGCTACTGCGGCTGCCAGTGCTGCCAGCGCCGCTGGCATTTGCTCTGGCAGGATGATGCCTTTGTCGGCGTCACCTGCACTGTCGCCGGCGCTGATTTTGCCGATGATCTCCAGCATGCGCCGTCCGTTGGGCTGCAGCATGATGAGGTCGCCCGTGGCTTTGGATTTGAATTTGTAGAGCATAGGAGTAGTCAAGTGGCTGATCTGCACATCTTGCGCCATCACACCTTGGGTCTGCCGGCCGCGCGAAAACTCGCCTTTCAGTGGGCGGAACACGTCGAAAAGGATTTTGGCATGAGTTGCACTTACGAAGAGGGCAAGAGCGCCGACGAAGTCTGCTTTACACGGAGCGGTGTTGAGGGCACTCTGGCAGTGACCAAGGACCGCTTCGAGCTGACGGCCAGACTCGGCTTTCTGGTGGGTGCCTTCAAGGGCAGGATCGAGAGCGAGATCGTGAAAATGCTTGATGACATGCTGCCGCACGCTGCTGCCGCAGGGCCGGGTCGGGGCAAGAAGAAGTAGCGACCGCGGTCGCGGCATTCAGCTCAGGGATTCAATCAGGTCGATGTACTGCTGCATGGCATCGTTGGCGCTGGTGCCCTTGAAGCCGTTCCAGGCGTCCCATTTGGCGCGCCCCACCATGTCACCAAAGCCTGGCTTCTTTTCCGTGTTGTCGCCCGTACTGGCCTGCTTGTACAGGGCGTAGATCTTGAGCAGCGTGGCGTTGTCAGGACGCTCGGTCAGCTGTTTTGAATTGGCAACGGCGGCTTCGAATTTTGCTTTCAGGTCAGACATGGTTTCTCCGGATCAGTTGGGTACCCAACACACTTGGGGTATTTGCGCAGTATCTTACTTTTGGTTTTGGCCACAAAATAGGGGACATTCCCGAAGAATTGCTTACTTGTCAGTGTTTTCTCGAATCTGGAGTTCTTGATGGTTACTCGAATCAAAGCCAGGAGCGTCACCCAGCCGGTGGCTGACGCCGTGCTTCCTGCAGCAAAAATGGCTCAAAAAACCGTGCGCCGGGCGGCGCGCGTGGTCCAGAAAAATGTTTCGGATGCGGTTGGCGGTACGCTGGGCCTGACCGGTGAGCGCATGAGCAAGGTCGACACCGCCTGGTTGCGCATGGATTCCCCAAGCAACCTGATGATGATTGTCGGCGTCTGGATCCTGAAGCCCGGCGTCAGCTACAAGGCTGTGTGCGAGCGCATCGAGCAACGCCTGCTCAAGTACCCACGTTTCGGCCAGCGCGTGCAGCAGGACGCGGCGGGTGCCACCTGGGTCCGGGATGAAGATTTTGATATCAAGCGGCACGTGGTGCTGGAGAAACTCGGCGCCAGGTCCAAGGGGCGTGAGCAGCAGGCCTTGCAGGAGCGTCTGGCTGACCTCGCAGTGCAGCCGCTGGACATGAAGCATCCCTTGTGGCAGTTTCATCTGGTCGAGCACTACCAGGGTGGTTCTGCCTTGCTGGTGCGCATTCACCATTGCATTGCCGATGGCATTGCGCTGATTTCTGTCACGCAGTCGCTGGTCGATGGCGGGATCTTGCCACCGCAGCGTCGGGCCAAGGCTGCACCGCATGGCGGACTGGAAGGCGCCGAGGACTGGTTGATGGATACTTTCGTCAAACCCTTCACGGACGTGACCGTGAAAGCGCTCGGGGCCGCTGGCGATGGGGCGGTCAACGCGATGGGAATGATGATGGGCCCGCAAAAGGGCGTGGAAAAGGGAGTCGCGGGATCGGTGGAGTTGGCAAAAATGGTGTATCAGGCGCTGCGCGATGGTGCCGCGCTGGCGTTGATGCCGGATGACTCGCCGACACGCCTGAAGGGCGTGCCGGGGCAGACCAAGCGGGTTGCCTGGTGCGAGCCGATTCCGCTGGAAGAAGTCAAAGCTGTGGGGCGGGCATTGAACTGTTCCATCAACGACATTCTGCTCAGTTGCGTGGCCGGCGCCATTGCCGAGTACCTCAAGTCCTTTGACGACGAGGTTGCAGGCAAGGAAATTCGGGCCATGGTGCCGGTGAATCTGCGTCCCCTCGAGGAAGCCTACAAATTGGGCAACCGGTTTGGTCTGGCGCCCGTGGTCTTGCCCATTGGCATCGAGAATCCGGTGGAGCGTGTGTACGAAGTGCGGCGCCGCATGAGTCAGCTCAAGGGCAGCATGCAGCCCCTGATGGCTTTCGGCTTGCTGTCGGTGGCGGGCCTGTTGATCAAGCCGGCACAGGATGCCATGCTGAGCCTGTTTTCCAAGAAGACCACGGCGGTCATGACCAATGTGCCGGGACCACGCGAGAAACTCAAATTCTGCGGTTCGACCCTTGAGCAAAGCCTGTTCTGGGTACCCCAGTCAGGTACTGTGGGTCTGGGCGTCTCGATACTCAGCTATGGTGGCGGTGTGCAGTTTGGCGTGATCAGCGATTCGACGCTGTGTCCTGACCCGCAAAAAATCATCGACCAGTTCGAGCCGGAATTTGCCAAACTTGCGATGGTGACCTTGATGTTGCCCTGGAGCGATTGAGGCCTGGAACTCGAAGTTCTTAATCCTCCAGTTCGCCCTTGGCCATCTCGATGTCAAGCCGTTCCATCGCATCAAGCGGTTTTGCGGCGGCTGCCTGCTGGTACAACCGGGTCGCTTCCTTCATCATCCGGTCGCCTTCAAGCATCAACATCGCATGGGCATATTCGATCATGCCAATGGCTGATTCAAAGTTGAGCTTGAGCGCCTGCTGCAGCAAGGCCAGTCCGGTATCTTTCTTTGCACCATAGGTCATGCCACCAATGAGGGAGCCCACCTTGTCGATGACCTCTGCGTGAAAGGCGCCCAAGGCAATGTGGGCATCCGCGTGCTTCGGTTGCAAGCGGATAACGTTTTCCAGTGAGCCCTTCACCTTGCTGCCGAGCCCCTGCGCCAGGGCTTTGGCTACGCTGATACCCTGGCTGTAGCGACCCAGTGCGTAGGCATGCCAGTACAGAGCGCTGACGTCATGAGGATCTTTCTCCAATTGAGCAGCCGCACGTTGCGCCACTTCCTGGTACAGGTCAAGCCTGGTTTTTTCCTGCTTTTCCAGATAGGTGGCGTAAACGCAGGCCGACTTGTTGGCTACGGCGAGACCGGAGCCACCGATCTTGAGACCGAGGTCCATGGCTTTCTTGAATTCGCCGCTGTGAAACAGCGCCCAGGCCTGCAGCACCTGGGTATCCGTCGGAAGGGGTTCTGCATCACCTGCGTGCAGGCGTGACCAGTACTTCTTGACGCTTGCAGCGTCAAAGACGTACTCGCCTGCAAAGGGAAAGGCAGTCCAACTGGCCATGCTTGTCTCCGGTGCCCATTCTGCTAATTGTTTTCATTATTGTAGGCGCCTGCGAGTTTGAGCAAATGGGTGCGCTGGCTTTGTTCCAGATACGGTACCAGCAGGTTCAGCACGTGTTGTGCGCCCCGCAGCAGGGCAGCTTGCGCGTTTTCAGTTTCGAGCGCATGGCGTGGATCGCGCACATATTCAAAACTCAACCAGTACGTCAAAACCACTACCATGCTGGTGGCGGTTGCCTCAATTTCCCGTGAGTCAATGGCGATGGCACCCGAGCGGCTCATGCTGTCGAGCATGGTCTTCACCGCGCGTGTTTTGTTTTTCAGAACCGCCTGAAAGTGTGTTTCGAGTCGCCGGTTCTTGCTCAGCAGATCGTTCAAATCACGGTACAGAAAACGGTATTGCCAGATCAACTCAAACAGCGTGTGCATGAAGAACCATGCATCCTCCACATCGCGCACGCCGTCGCTGGCGTTGAGCAACTCGTTGAGGCCGTGCTCATAGCGATCAAACAGGGAGTTGATCAGTTCTTCTTTGGCCGGATAGTGGTAATAGAGGTTGCCCGGGCTGATGCCCAACTCAGCCGAGATCAGGGTGGTGGAAACGTTGGGCTCGCCAAAGCGATTGAAAAGTTCCAGTGTTACTTCCAGAATGCGCTCGGCGGTCCGCCGGGGTGCCTTCTTCACCATAGAGGCGCTCTCTCGTGCGTCGCAGGCCGCACGGCGTGACCGAGGTCGTCCATGATTTCCTGGAGCTTGCTGATGGCCCGCCCAACCTGGGTGGAGGCCGGAAGCGGGGCGCTCAAATGTCGCTTCGGGTCGTCCAGCGCTTCGTGGTGCAGACTGATGCCGTGGCGCCACAGTTTGGCCGACAGACCGGTCTTGCGCGAACGCAGCAGTTGGCGGGTTTGCTGGTAGGCGTGCTCTGCCAGGCGACGCCGCTGCGAATAGCTGAAGGTGTTGGCCAGATACAGTTCGGGATCCCGATGATCGGGTT
The DNA here is from genome assembly GCA_037132975.1 of Comamonadaceae bacterium. GTDB lineage: Bacteria > Pseudomonadota > Gammaproteobacteria > Burkholderiales > Burkholderiaceae_C > Rhodoferax. The sequence goes on along the minus strand of JBAXOZ010000064.1, from coordinate 7,391 downwards.
CGATCAGGATGATGTCGGTGTCCGGATAGGCGTGTTCGTACTGCCTCATGCCCAGCACCATGCGGGAGTGAATCAGCGAGCGGAAGGTCTGACTCAGCACGGCCGGCAGGCCGCCGTCCACAATGCGTGGTATGTGGTGCTTTTCGGCTGACAGGCCGCGCCGCATGACCTTGGCAACCTGGGGCGCTGTGGCGTCAAACGGAACCAGAGGGTTCAGGCACAGCATCAGATCGATCCCCTGCTCCAGAGCGACCGATGCGTGCATGGTCTTCTTCAGGGCGCCGTCCACGTAGTAATTGTCATCAATTTCGACTGGCGGAAACAGTCCCGGCAGGGCAGCGCTGGCTTGTACAGCTTTCGAAATCGGGACGTGATCCCAGCCGGGCCGGCCAAAAGGTGCGGCCTCGCCACTGTCGAGATTCGTCGCCACCAGGGTCAGCTGGGTCTTGAGCTTGCGGAAATCGTTGCTGCGGCCTTTTTGCGAAAAAAGCCGTTCCAGTTGCAGTTGCATGTGCTCGCTGGAAAAGATGCCAGCCGGCAAGCTTGGCCCCAGTTTCTGCAGCGCCTGGGTAAAGGGTTTGCGCCCGGCGGTGAGCTGCCACAAGGCAGACACCAGCAGCGCTGGCAACATGATGCCGCGACGCGCAAATTCTCCGTAGGCCGGCATCATCAGCCAGGAAGGGTCGAAGGTCTCTGCCAGCGGGCCGTCGTTTTCAATGAACAACGTACAAAGTTCCCGCGGCGTAATGCGGTTGGCCAAGCCAGCGGCAATAAAACCACCGGCTGAAACTCCGACGTAGTGCTGCAGCTTGGTGAAGTCGATCCCGTTAAGGGACTCTTCCAAAGCACACAGTGCACCAATTTCGTAAATGGCGCCCAAGGGCCCGCCACCTGACAATGCCAGTGCGATTCTTGGGGCTTGTGATGGTTTGCGCTTCATGAGAACAAAGTGTAGGCCTGAACGTGTTCAATGGTTGCTGCGATGCAGCAATACCTGTTGGCACAATGCATAAAGGGCGCACAGGCGCCCTTTATGTCGATCAAGGTACATTGCGTACCGGGCACTTTCAGCGCCTTGAATCAGATCACGATCGGCGTGGCGATCAGACTGTGGGTGCTGCTCGTTTTGCAGCGGGCTTTGCGGCTTTCCTGGGTGCTGGCTTTACAGCGACCTTGACGGTCTTTTTCGCCGGCGCTTTCGGGGCTGCGCCTTTGGCTGACAGCTTCTGCACGCTCTTGTTCAACTCGTCAATGCGGGCAATCAGGGCGTTGACATCCTTGGCTGACGGGACGCCCAGCTTGTTCAGGGCCTTGGCGACGCGATCTTCAAAAATGCTTTCCAGCTTGTCCCATTGACCCGATGCCTTGGACGAAATGTCGGTCGCCATGCTTGACATCTTGTTGCTGGCCTCGGAGATCTTTTCTTCGGCAACGGACTGTGTCTTGCGTTGCATGCTGACACCTTCCTTGATCAGAGCCTCGATCGCCTTGGTTCCCTCGGCTTGCGCTTTGGTGAAAGCACCCAGGCCCGCCTGCCAGATCTGTTGTGCAGAGTCCTTCACGGAGCCTGAAATTGGCAGAGCACTTTTCTTGGATGAACTTGATTTTTGCAGCTTTTTGACCATGGGAAACTCCAGCGGGGTTGATAAATTTGGATACTGGCATGCACTGTAAAGGCTGGTCAGGGCACTGTGTAGGTGGCGCATCCTAAATTATTAGGGGGTGGTGTCTAAGGGGCCACGGGTTTGTGCTGAATGCCCGGAAGTGAAATCTGGGCAAGAATGCGCCATCTGAACGGAGGTCTTGATGCAATACTTTGTTACCGGTGCGACCGGATTTATTGGAAAACGGCTGGTCAAGAAACTGCTGGAGCGCAAGGGCTCGGTGGTGTACTTTCTGATCCGCAAGGAAAGCCAGGACAAGGTGGCGTCGCTGCGCCAGTACTGGAGTGCCAGTGCCGCGCGCGCGGTGCCGGTGTTTGGCGACTTGACGGCAAAAAGGTTGGCTGTCTCTGCGGACGATCTGAAAAAGCTCAAAGGCCAGATTGACCATTTCTACCATCTGGCCGCTGTTTACGACCTGGGCGCCGATGAGGCGAGTCAGATCGCGGTCAATGTCGAGGGCACCCGCAACACGGTCGAACTCGCCAAACTGATCGGTGCCGGACATTTCCACCACGTCAGTTCCATCGCAGCGGCCGGCTTGTACGAGGGCGTGTTCCGGGAGGACATGTTTGACGAGGCCGAAAACTACGAGCATCCCTATTTCATGACCAAGCATGAAAGTGAAAAGATCGTGCGCCTCGAATGCAGGGTGCCCTGGTCAGTCTATCGCCCGGCCATGGTGGTGGGCGACAGTGTCACCGGTGAAATGGACAAGATCGATGGTCCCTACTATTTCTTCAAGCTGATCCAGCGCATGCGCCAACTGTTGCCGCCGTGGCTGCCCTCGATCGGGCTGGAGGGCGGGCGCATCAACATCGTGCCGGTCGATTTTGTGGTGGACGCGCTCAATGCCATCAGCCACCAGGCAGATATTGACAAGAAGTGCTATCACCTGGTCGATCCCGTGGGATACCGCGTTGGCGATGTGCTCGACATCTTCAGCCGTGCGGCGCATGCGCCCAAAATGAATCTCTTCGTCAATGCCGCTCTGCTCGGATTCATTCCGCGCAGTGTCACCAAAGGCCTGATGGCGCTGGCGCCGGTGCGCCGCGTGCGCAACGCGATCATGAAAGACCTGGGCTTGCCGCAGGACATGCTGACTTTTGTCAACTATCCAACGCGTTTCGATTGTCGCGATGCACTGGCGGCGCTGAAAGGTTCGGGCGTTGCCTGCCCCAACCTGAAGGACTATGCTTGGCGGCTGTGGGATTACTGGGAACGCCATCTTGATCCGGACCTGCACATCGACCGTTCGCTGCGCGGTACCGTGGGCGGCAAGGTGGTTTTGATTACCGGCGGCTCCTCCGGCATTGGGCTGGCGGCAGCGCACAAGTTTGCCGAAGCAGGCGCCACCACCATCATCTGCGGGCGTGATACAGACAAACTGGAAGAGGCCTGCCAGCAGGCCCGCGATAAGGGCTACCGCTTTGTGGCTTACCCGGCAGACATCGCTGACATGGCGGACTGCGACCGTTTTGTGAAGCAACTGCTTGCGGACCACGGTGGCGTCGATTTCCTGATCAACAATGCCGGGCGTTCGATCCGGCGTGCCATTGAATCGAGTTATGACCGCTTCCACGACTATGAACGCACCATGCAGCTGAACTATTTTGGCTGCCTGCGTGTCACCATGGGTTTCCTGCCGGGCATGGTGGCGCGCAAGAAGGGCCATGTGGTCAACATCAGCTCGATCGGTGTCCTGACCAACGCCCCGCGCTTTAGCGCCTATGTTGCCTCCAAGGCAGCGCTGGACGCCTGGACGCGCTGTGCCTCCAGTGAGTTTGCCGACCAGGGCATTTCGTTCACCACGATCAACATGCCGCTGGTGCGCACGCCCATGATTGCACCCACCGGCCTGTACAACAACGTGCCAACGCTGGCGCCAGAAGAGGCGGCCGACATGATTGCGCAAGCCTGTATCTTCAAGCCGGTGCGCGTTGCCACCCGGCTCGGTATAACCGGGCAGCTGCTGCACGCCTTGTTGCCGCGTGTCGCGCAAATCGCCATGAACACGAGTTTTCGCATGTTCCCTGACTCTGGCGCGGCGAAGGGCGCGAAACCGGGGGACAAGCCGGTCAAGCAGCAGCTGTCGCACGAGGCGATTGCATTGCAGCAGATGATGCGGGGAATTCACTTCTGAGCCTGGCGCGCCAGCGGCGATAATCCGGGGGCGCTTCGAGCGCCCTTTTTTGCTTTTATGATGGTTGCCGATCCACTCGGGGAAAAACAATGATTCTGGTTACAGGCGGGGCAGGTTTTATTGGAGCCAACTTTGTGCTCGACTGGCTGGCTCAGACGGATGAGCCTGTGCTGAATCTGGACAAGCTGACGTACGCAGGCAACCCCGAAAATCTGGCCAGCCTGCAGGATGATTCCCGTTACGTGTTTGTGCAAGGCGATATTGGTGACTCGACCTTGGTGGAAAAGCTGCTGACGCAATATGCGCCGCGCGCCGTACTCAATTTCGCTGCAGAGAGTCATGTGGACCGTTCCATCCATGGCCCCGAGGACTTCATCCAGACCAACGTCGTCGGTACCATGCGCCTGCTGCAAAGTGTGCGTTCCTACTGGCAGGGATTACCCGAGAGTGAACGTGCGGCCTTCCGCTTCCTGCATGTTTCGACCGACGAGGTGTACGGCAGCCTGTCACCCACCGATGCCGCTTTCACCGAGACCAACAAGATCGAGCCCAACAGTCCGTACTCGGCGAGCAAGGCGGCCAGTGACCATCTGGTTCGCGCTTGGTTGCATACCTACGGACTGCCGGTACTCACCACCAATTGCAGCAACAACTACGGGCCGCTGCATTTTCCGGAAAAGTTGATCCCGCTGCTGATTGTCAATGCGCTTGCAGGCAAACCCTTGCCGGTATATGGCGATGGTCTGCAGGTACGGGACTGGCTCTACGTCAAGGATCACTGCAGCGCCATTCGCCGCGTGCTGGCTGCCGGAAAAGTAGGTGAAATCTATAACGTGGGTGGCTGGAACGAAAAGCCCAACATCGAGATCGTGCACACGGTGTGTGCCTTGCTTGACGAATTGCGGGCGAGGACCGACGGGGCCAGCTACAAGGCGCAGATCACCTATGTGCAGGACCGTCCGGGCCACGACCGACGCTATGCGATTGACGCCAGCAAGATCGAGCGTGATCTGGGCTGGAAGCCGGCTGAAACCTTTGACTCCGGTATTCGCAAGACAGTCCAGTGGTATCTGGACAACCCGGACTGGGTGGCGCATGTGCAAAGTGGCGCTTACCGCGAGTGGGTGCAAACGAACTACGCTGGACGGGCATGAAGATACTTCTGTTCGGCAAGGGTGGTCAGGTTGGCTGGGAACTGCAGCGCAGCCTGGCACCCCTGGGTGACGTCGTCACGCTGGACCATGACAGCACGGACCATTGCGGAAATTTCAGCAATCCGGCAGGCTTGCTTGATACCGTGCGGGACGTCAAGCCCGACATCATTGTCAACGCTGCGGCGCACACCGCTGTAGACAAGGCCGAGAGCGAGCCCGATCTGGTTCGTGCGCTCAATGCAACGGCACCGGGGCTGCTGGCGCAAGAGGCGCAGCGACTGGGGGCATGGTTCGTGCACTACAGCACCGACTATGTGTTTGATGGCAGTGGCAGCCGGGCCTGGACTGAGACCGACACACCCGCGCCGCTGAGCGTCTATGGTCAGACCAAGTTCGAAGGCGAACAACTGATTCAAGCGGCCTGCCAGCAACACCTCATTTTTCGGACCAGTTGGGTCTATGCGGCGCGCGGTGGCAACTTTGCCAAAACCATGTTGCGACTGGCGCAGGAACGTGACCGTTTGACCGTGATCGACGATCAGATCGGCGCCCCTACCGGTGCTGAGCTATTGGCCGATGTGACGGCGCATGCCCTGCGCCAGGTATTGCGCCGACCCGAAGATGCCGGGCTGTACCACCTGGCGGCCAGTGGCGAGACCAGTTGGTGGGGCTACGCAAGGCATGTGTTGGCACAGGCCCAACGTCTGCAACCCGAGCGTCATCTGAAAGCGGTGGAAGTACTGGCCGTGCCGAGCAGCGCCTTTGTCACCGCTGCCCGGCGCCCGCACAATTCGCGGCTGGACACGCGCAAGCTGCAAACGACTTTTGACCTGCATTTGCCAGCCTGGCAAGAGGGTGTGAACCGCATGCTGGCCGAAACGCTTTAATTTGAAGGCAAGAAATGACACAACGTAAAGGCATCATCCTAGCGGGCGGCTCCGGTACGCGATTGCACCCGGCCACTTTGGCGATGAGCAAGCAACTGCTGCCGGTTTACGACAAGCCGATGATCTATTACCCCTTGAGCACGCTCATGCTCGCGGGCATACGAGACATTCTGGTGATCAGTACGCCGCAGGACACGCCACGTTTTCAGCAGCTACTGGGCGATGGTTCGCAATGGGGCCTGAATCTTCAGTATGCCGTGCAGCCCAGTCCGGATGGCCTGGCGCAGGCTTTCATCATTGGTGACCAGTTTCTGGGAAATGCGCCAAGCGCGCTGGTGCTGGGGGACAATATTTTTTACGGTCACGACTTCGGTCCCTTGCTGGCAGGAGCTGACAAAAAGGTGGATGGCGCGACGGTTTTTGCGTACCACGTGCAGGACCCGGAGCGCTACGGCGTTGTGGCCTTTGACGCCCAGGGTAGGGCCAGCAGCATTGAAGAAAAACCTCTGAAACCCAAGAGCAACTATGCAGTGACCGGCCTGTACTTCTACGATACGCAGGTGGTCGACATTGCCAAGGCTGTCAAGCCGAGCGCTCGCGGCGAGCTGGAAATCACTGCGGTCAATCAGGCGTATCTGGACCAAGGCACGCTCAATGTACAAATCATGCAACGTGGTTACGCCTGGCTCGATACCGGGACCCACGACAGTCTGCTCGAAGCCAGCCAGTTCATCGCGACCCTGGAGCGGCGCCAAGGCCTGAAGGTGGCGTGCGTGGAAGAAATTGCCTGGCGTAACGGTTTCATTCATGACGCGCAACTGGAAAAGCTGGCGCAACCACTGGCCAAGAATGGTTATGGTCAATATCTGTTGCGATTGCTCAGCGAACGCCATCGCCACGAACCCTGATTGCCGAAGCAGCCATGAAGATTATCCCGACGGAAATTGCCGACGTTCTCATCATTGAGCCCAAGGTCTTTGGTGACTCACGCGGCTTCTTCTTCGAGAGTTTCAATCTGAATGCCTTTCAGAAAGCGACGGGCCTGAGCGTCAACTTTGTACAAGACAATCATTCACGCTCCGCCCAAGGCGTATTGCGTGGTCTGCACTATCAGATTGAACAGTCACAGGGGAAACTGGTGCGGGTCGTGCGTGGCGCGGTGTTCGATGTGGCAGTCGATCTGCGCAAGTCTTCCGCGACTTTCGGGAAATGGGTTGGCGCCGAATTGACCGAAGAGAACAAGCGGCAGATGTGGGTGCCGCCGGGTTTCGCGCACGGCTTCCTGACCTTGAGCGAATCGGCAGAGTTTCTCTACAAGACGACCGATTACTATGCTCCGCAATTTGAGCGTTGCATCGCCTGGAATGACCCGACGCTCTCCGTAGCCTGGCCTTTGTCGGCTGCTTCTCCGCTGGTATCGGGCAAAGACCAAGCGGGTCTGTTGTTGTCGGATGCACCGCTGTTTGAAGGGGGCTGAGCAGTTCATGTTGGGCCAACCAAAAATCTACGTTGCGGGCCACCAGGGCATGGTCGGCTCGGCCATTGT
>JBAXOZ010000063.1:0-13687 GCA_037132975.1 Comamonadaceae bacterium | reverse complement strand
GTAAATCTTGTCGAGTGCGGTGATGCCCGTCACCCCAAGGTCTGCCTTGCTGATGACAGCGCTCAGGCCGGTCTGTTGCACCAGGTTGTAGTTGCCGGCGTCCGTGCCGGTGATGGTTTTGCCGGTGATGGTGACGGCTCTGCTGCCGACATCCTTCAGCGCAAATTCGCCAGCAGCCGTGCCGCCCAGCGTGACGTCATCCGATCCCAGCTTGCTGATCGCGGCGGCACCGCCAAGTAGCGCTGTGGTGTTGGCGTTGTAAATCTTGTCGAGTGCGGTGATGCCCGTCACCCCAAGGTCTGCCTTGCTGATGGTGCTGACTGTGTTGTCCGTATAGCTGATGGTGTAGTTGCCGCTCATGTCGGCATCGGCGGCATCCTTGATCGTCACGCCAGAAGCGCGCACGGTCTTGTTGCCGGTGCCCGCGTTCTTGTCCAGGAAGACTTCGCTGCCCGCGTTGTTGACCGAATCGCCTGCACCCGCAAGGGTTCCCACCGTGCCCGTGCCGGCAGCAGTTAAGGTGCCGTCATAGGTCTTGCTGGCGACAACTGCAGTGACCGTCAGTGGCGCTTTGCTAATGGCGGCGCTGGTCGTGATGCTGTTGGCACTCAAAACATAGTCCGACGGCAACGAACCCAGGCCACCTGCCAAGCTGGAGATGGATAGACCCGCTGTCGTCAGTGAGCCCGCGCCGGCGTTGGCGGTGGCGTAGGTGCTGCCGGTGTTGGAGAGGCTCACAGACGCCACCCCTGCATCACCCGTCACCAGGCCGGCCACGCTGTAGGCCGCCACAAACCCGGCAGGCGCATTGACCGTGCCGTCATAGACCTTGGTGATGCCCGTGTTGGACAGTGTCGCGGTGAGGCTGACCGGTGTGATAACGCCGTTACTGCCAGACAACTGCGTACCCCCCGACAGGTAGTAGTTGCTGGCATCGGTGCCGCCCAGCGCCAGGCTGCTCAGGCTGTAGTTCCGGCCAGTGCCGGCGTGGGGCGAAGAGAAGGCGCCCGAGCCGCTCACCGTGATCACATCGCTCGTGATCTGGCCGGTCAGGCCGATGGTCACGCCGTTCATCGCCACATTGCCGTCATAAGGCTTGCTCACGTTGCTGGCGTTGGCCGTCAGCGGGGCCTGCGTGACCGCCAGATTGCCGATGAAATTGAGCGCGGTGAAATTGCTTCCAGTGATGACCGTATTGGTGCCTGCAATGGCGTAATTGCCGACCTTTTGATTGAGACTGGTCGATAGGGCGCTGGCCGGAGCCAGCGTGAACAACACAGTACCGCCCGCACCATCTGTCCAGGTCGAGGTGTTGCCGCTGGATGACTGTTTCGTAAGACCGGTCAGCACACTGCTGCCATTGAGGTACTGGGCGCTGGTGATGCTGTAGCTTGGCGTCGCGCCATACACGGCAGTAGTATTGGCGACATTGACCAACAACTGCTTTGCCGGAACAATTGTGTAGTCGCCGTTCGCAAAGCTGATGGTGTAGTTGCTGGCGGAATAGCCCGACGGCACCAGCACGACGGGGTAGGTGTTGGCGGCATCGCCGCTACCACTGCTTGCCCCCATGCCCGTGCGGGTGACTGTGCCAGGAGTTACCACCGACGACAGTTCACCGCCGACCAGGCCGGTGTAGTTCACGCCGTTGTAGGTTTCCACGTTATCCGCAGTGGTCACAAACTTGACATCGCTATTTGCGGTGATGGTCAGCGGTGCCCGTGTGATATTGGCTGTCAACCCAGTGGGCTGCACCACACTGTAGTTGGCGGCGTCGAGACCACTCAAGGTGTAGCCGGCCACGGTGATCGCAATCCCAGTGCCTGCATTCGCACTTGCAAAGCTAGCGCTTGCGGTGCCGCCCACGCTGACCAGATCGTTGGTTGAAGCACTGACGCTGGCTGTACCGGTCAGCGTTGCGGCGGTGGCTGCGTCATAGGTTTTACTGCTGGCGCTGGGACCGGTCACGCTCAAATTCAGTGGGCTGACGGTGTAGTTGCTGCCATTGGTGCTGAAGGCTGCCAGCGTGTAGTTGGCCTTATCGGTTCCGGTGATAGTGGTGGAGGCGCTTTGTGCATAAGCACCCGCAGCCACCGAGCCACTGGTGCTGTACACCGGATTTGTGATGCTGGCCGTGGTGGTCGCCACGTCGCTGCCGATCACGCCGCTCAAGTTGACTGCGCCGGGCGCCACTGCGCTGCCGTAGGTTGAGCTTGCGGCGGCAATGGCTGCCACCGTGATGGCCAGCGGGTTCACGGTGTACGTGTTGCCCGGTGTGGTGTAGGCGCTTAAGGTGTAATTGCCTGCGTCCGTGCCCGTCAGTGCAGTGGAGGTGGTTTGTGCGTAAGCGCCCGCGTTAAGGTGGGTGCTGGTGCTGTATACCGGGTTGCTGACACTCACTGAGGCGGTCACCACATCACCGGCGAGCTTATTGTCAAAGGTGACCGCACCTGGGGTGACGGTCGAACCGTAAGTTGAACTGCTGCTGGCGACAGAGCCGCTCAGAGCCAATGCGCTAACCGTGTAGTTGCCCACGGCCCCTGCAAACGTGTAATTGGCCGAGTCGGCGCCCGTCAAAGTGCTGCCCACGGACTCGATGCCCGTGTAACTGGCCGCTTTGAGCTTGCCCGCCGTGCTGGTGTTTCCGGTCGTGTTGACCGAGACTGCATCGGTGTTGACCACGTCGCTGCTCAGCACCCCGCTGAGGCTGGACGCACCCGGCGTCAGCGTGGCGCCATAGATAGAACTGCCTGTGGCAATGCTGCCCGTGATCGCCAAAGGGTTGACGGTGTAGTTGACGGCTGAGGTCACCCCTGCAAAACTGTAGTTGCCGGCGTCGGCACCCGACAGGCTGGTGCCCGCCGTTTGTGTGTAAGTGCCTGCGACGACCTTGCCGGCGGCACTGAGCGTGCTGGTATTGACTGCTGCCGTGTCGGTCACCACGTCAGCAGTGAGCTTGTTGGAAAAGGTGACCGCGCCTGGGCTCAAAGTCGATCCGTACGTTGAGCTACCGCTGGCTATGGCGCCGCTCAAAGCTAACTGGCTGACCGTCAGCGTGCCCGTGGTGTAACTCAGCAACTGGCCCAACTGCGCCACTGCGCCCGATGGTGTCAGGGTGTGCGTGCCTGCAATCAAGTGTGAGGACGTGGACAGCGTACCGTCTGCCGCGACGGTGGCTTGCGTGCCGAGCGCCTGCACTGCGGTGTCGCCATTGGCATCCGCGACCGTCACCGTGTTGGCTTGAGCGCTGCCGTAGGTGATGGTCTGTGGGCTGGCCGTGATGCTCAGCGTGGGCTGCTCGCGGTACACCGCATAAGTGCCCGAACTGCCCAGCGCCAGGGTGAAATTGCTGGCGCCCAGTTTGCTGTTGTAGCGGAACTTGCCGCTGCCTGCGCCCACCAAGTCCGTCACCCCTGTGCTGCCCGCCACCGAGCCGGTGTACAGCACGGCTTGGCCGCCGGCGCCGGTCGTGATCGTGGCTGAACCCGACAAGATGATGTTGTCCGTCGTGCTGCCCACTGCGTCGCCAACACCCGAGTCCAGCACGACCGCGGCCGTAGAGGTGGCGGTGGTCGCCACGCTCTGTGAAACCGTCAGGTCACCGGTCGTGGTCTTTACGGCCACCGTGCTCGAGGCCGAGATGCCATGGGTCGATCCCACGGTGCCAACCGTCAGCGCACCGGTATTGGTCAAGCTCACACTGCCCACGCCGCTGGCGGCCACGGTGCTCACCGTGGCGGTGTCCAGCGTGTAATTGCCGCTGCCATTGAGCAGCAAATTGCTGGCATTGACGCTGCCACCGGTCTCGGTTGTGGCGCCCGAATCGGTGAGGGTGATGGTGCTGCCGGTGGCCGTCAAAGCCGCGTTGATGGCGACCGCGCCGCCGTAAATGCTGATCGGCCCGGCCACGGTCGCTGCACTGGCAATCGTTATCCCCGCGGTGTTGCCTGCCTTGCCCAGCGTCAGGCCGCCCAAGGTGGAAGCAAAAGTCCAGCCCGTGGTCGAGAAAGCGTTGGTGAAGCTGGTGGACGCAGGCTCGATCCGCAGGGTGCCCGTGCCATTGAAGCCGCTGGTAGATTTGGTCGGTGCATTGTTTTGCAGCACCAGCGTGCCGGTAGAAATGGTGGTGGCACCCGAATAAGTCCCGTTGGCGGTCAGGGTCAGAGTGTTGCCGGCAGCTTTGGTCAGCGCGCCGGTGCCGCCGATGGCGTTGTCCACCGCCAGGTCGTTTGAGCGGTTGAAAACCAGCGTGCCGTTGTCGTTAACTGCGCCACCGGTGCCCAGCGTACCGCTGGTGCCGCCATCGCCGATCTGCAACGTAGTGCTGCTATTGATGGTTGTGGAGCCGCCGTAGCTGTTGCTGCCCGTCAGCGTGAGGGTGCCGCTACCCTGTTGGGTCAGGGTGCTGGTAGCACCAGAGATAGCGCCCGCTATCGTCGAGGCACTGCCCGCATTGATTTCCAGGCTGCTCAGGCCGGAAGCCGCCGAACTCATCGTTACCGCGCCGGTACCTGCCGCCAGCTTGAGCGTCGATCCTGCGGCACGGGTGGCGTTGCCCACGGTGTAGCGCACGATGACAGTGCCGGCCGCGCCCGGGACCGTGGTGGCAAAGTACTGCGGCCCACCGCCTGTGCCGGTGTTGGCCGTTGCCGCGCCATAGTTGCCGCTGGTGCCGGTCAAGGCAGCACCATAAGTCACGCTGCTGCCCGTGATGCTAGATGCAATGCCAGCGCCGCCTGCTCTGGTGCTCGCGTTACCGCCCGCACCGCCACCGGCGCCTCCCCAGGCGCCGTCCGGCGAGCCGCTGGCTCCACCGCTACCACCGCTACGACCAGTTTGACTGCCCTGGCCACCGGATGCGCCACTTGCAATGCTGGAGCCCGGCCAGGTGGAGCCCGCGCCACCGCCGCCGCCGCCCGCTGCATAGCCAGCACCGCCGCGGCCAACAAGACCGCTGGCTCCGTTGTAATTTCCGCCGCCACCACCACCGCCAGCAAGGATGGATCCCAGTGACGTGTCACCACCCGTCGTGGTCTGGGCACCGCCAGCACCCACCACCAGGTTGAGCGAGTTCACGCCGGACAAGGCATAGCTGCCATCGGCCACACCACCGCCGCCGCCACCACCCCCGGTATACATGCCGGGATCACCCGTACCGCCGCCGCCGCCGCCGGCGACCACGAGATAGTCCACCGATGACAGACCATAGGGTGTGTAGAAGATGTCACTGCCGGTGGTGGTGTACCGGTTGAGCAGATAGCCGCCGCTGAGGCTGGCCAATCCGACCGCGCTGCCGGTGATGGACTTGGCCGTGGTGGCGGTCAGCAGGGCGTAGTCCTGCACGCTACCCGAATAGGCCGACACGGTGCCACCGCTGAGCGTGATGCTGCCGTTGCCAGAAGCCAAGGTCAGCGGCGTGGTGCTCGGGTTGCTCGCCAGGTTGGCCACCTGCAAATTGCCTGTGATACTGATGGCCGCGTTGCTGGTTGTGACGTTGCCCGCCAGGTAGCTGGTGGGCGCGCTGATCGTGACGCCGCCGTCGGCGCTGATCGTAGAGCCTGCGCCCGTCGCATAGTTCAGCCCCATGACGAGACTATTCGAGGCGCCCGCCGTCGCCGTGAACGAACCCGCCGTCTGGACATTGCCCATCATCAGCACGTCGCCGCTGCCCTGCAGCAGCACATTACCGCCGGTGCTGGCCGTGGAGGTGAGGTTGCCATTCATGAACAGGCTGCCGCCGTAAATGCTGATCGGCCCGGCAATGCTCAGCGATGATGGCACGGTCACATTTTTCGTATTGGTGGATTTGCCCACCGTCAGACCTGTCAGCGTGGTCGCCAGATGAACCGTGCTGGTATCGAAGGCGCTACCAAAGCTGGCATCGCTCGATTCGAAGGTGACGGTGCCGGTGCCATTGATCGTGGCGCCCTCAGGAGAAACGATTTTTCCGCGCAAGATGACATTGCCGGTGCCTGGATTGATCGTCTCATTGGAAAAATAGATTGACCCACTGCCCGTGGCATTGCTGTCTGCAATCACCGAGACGGCGCCATTATTGGTATTTAAGCTGAAGGCACCAGAGTTGGCTGTGTCAATACCGCCCGAGACTTGCAGCAGAATGGCGGCCCCTGGATTGGTCGTTGTCAGGCTGACACTCGGAGCGAAGCTGCCGCCGTAAATGCTGATCGGCCCGGCAATGCTGATGGCAGTGGGGATGGTCACCGCCTTATCCGATGTGCCATCCGCACTGCTGGCCTTGCCTATCGTCAAGCCACCCAGGGTCGGTCCAAATATCCAGCCCGAAGTTGAAAAGTCGCCGGTGAAGTCGTTCGACAGCGGCTCGATGCGCAAGGCGCCCGCACCGGAATAACCGCTGCTGGTCTTGACTGGTGCATCGTTGGCGAGCACCAGCGTGCCGGCAGAAATCGTCGTGGCGCCGGTGTAGGTGTTGGCCCCCTGCAGGGTCGCCGTGCCAGCACCGCTTTTGGTGACGGTGCTGCTTCCAGTGATGATGTGACTGAAGGTGAAATCACCCGCCCCCGTGAATGTCACGGGCCCGCCGAAAACCGACTTGTAAGTTGGGTTCAACGATACGTAGCTGTAAAGACTCCAGTTGGCCGCTGCGGTGGCAGAGTCGAACGTCGCACCTGAATTGCCGACTGTGAAGCCACGTCCATAGCTGCTGGTAAAGGGGGTGGTCGCACCTGAATAGCGCAAGGTGCCGCCGTTGATGACCAGGGCAGATGCATCGAAAAACTGCGTACCAAAGTTCCCACCCCAGGCCCAGTCGGTCAATTCCAGAACAGCACCGGTATTGACCGTGGTGACGGCCGTTGACACAAAACCAAAATCACTACCAGTGGTTGAATATATTTTTCCTGCGCCGCTGATTTTCAGGGTTCCGCCATTGACATTGGTGGCGCCGGCGTAGGTGCTGGCCCCTGTCAGCGTCAAAGTACCGGCACCAGATTTGGCCAGCGTGGCATTGGCGCCACTGACGATACCTGAATAGCTGGAGTTGCCCGACTGGTTGAACACCACACCCGCACCGGTACCACCCGTCATGGCGATATTGCCCGAGCCACTGACGCCGCCGTTCGCCGCGAGCGACAACACTTGGGCAGAAGACCAGGTCAGGTTGGTATCGACGGTGATGTTGCCCGTGTCTGCGCCGGCACCTGCAGTGGACACAGTCACAGCGTTGGATGCGAGCGCATTTTGCAAAGTGGTGGCGTTGACCACGCCCCCCGAGGCGGACGCCGTGAACTGGTTGGAGAGCAGCGCCGTGCTGGCATTGGCCGCAGTCGAGATGGTGATGTTGTAGGGATCGAGCAGCCACAGGCCATCCTGGCCGTTGGTCGCTTGCGCATTGACGCTGAGATCACCCACCCGCAGCGTGTGCCCTGAAGTTTCCACCCGCCCGCCACCGCCCGTGCCCGCAGCCTTGGCTGCAATGCTGCCCTCGACCTGCGTCACGCTGGCCGCGTTGTGCACATCCGACCACAACACCGCCGTGCCGCCAGCGCCGGCTTTTGTCGCCGAAACATCGATGCTCGCGCCTTGCTCCATCGTCACTGTGGTGGCCTGATACAAGCCGCCGCTACCTTGCCAGCCGCCGCCGACCAGCACTTCACCGCCGCCGCTTGCGCCGGATGCATCGAGCTTGCTGCCAGAGGCCAGCGTGATGTGGTCGCCGGTGAGGACGATCCTGCCGCCGCGCTCGACGAGGCTGCCGGCTTCGATGCTGCCAGAGTTCCTGACCACGCTGCCTTGCAACTGGTCTGCTGCGCGTGCGGAAAGAATCACCAAGCCGCCCGGCGCCAGCACGGCGTTGCCGTTTTCGACCAGCGCGGCGATGGTGGCGGGTTCCACACGAATATTGGCCAGCCGGTTGTTGTCGAACTGCAGTTCATAGGCTTCGCCCGCTGCCAGCACCACGGTGCCCAGCTGCGCGACGATGACGCCCTTGTTGCGCACTTCGGGTGCGAGCAGCGCGATGTAGCCGCCCAGGGCTGCTTTCAGTTCGCCTTCATTGACCACGCTGCCCGTCGCGCCGTTGCGCGCGAAGCTGTTGCCACCGGCCATGAAGTCGTCATTGCTGATGCTGTGCGTGGTGGCCACCAGAGCGCCCACATCAACGCTGGCCGTCGGGCTGAAATAGACACCATTGGGGTTGCTCAGAAACACCTGTCCATTGGCGTTGATGTGCCCAAAGATCTGGCTCGGGTTGGCGTCGAGCACGCGGTTCAGGGTGACGCTGCTCACACTCGGCTGCTTGAAGTTGACCTGAGCCTGTGAGCCGACGTTAAAGGTCGCCCAGTCGATGGCGGCGCGGTTGCTACTCTGGTTGACGTTGAGTGTGGCTGCGATCTGGTTGAGGCTGGCCTGGCCCGCTACCACTTGCCCGCCGGTGGGCAACTGCGTGGGTGCCGGTGCCGAGACGACGGCGCCGGGTGGCCCAGCCCAAGCGGGTGCCTGCACCAGCGGCATCATGACGCCGGCCGCTACCAGCAGCAGCGCACCCGATGTGCGCTTGCCGCGCCCCCTGACCGTCTCCGCGACGGCAACCCAGGTGTTGGTGATTTGGTTGTAGACCAGGCGGTAACTTTTGTTCATGATGCTGCTCTTGAGTTGGGCGCTGTGTCGGGTTCAGAACGGCAAGCTGGCCGTTAGCCAGAAGCGGTTTTTGACGAGGGAGCCGTCCTGGTCGTTGCCGGTGGCGGTGGGGTTCGGGTTGTCGCCGATGCGCCTGGCCAAGGTGGCTTTGAGGTTCAGGCCCGAGTTGCCTTGCCAGGCCAGCGTCAAACCGGCACCCTTGAGGCTGTAGTCGTTGAGTGCGGCTGCGCCGGTAAAGCTATTGTTGGCGTTGACCGTGACCTGGCCTGCGTCAAAGAAGCCCGTCAGGTTAAAGCCCTCAGGCAGGCGCCAGCGCAGTTCAAGGTTGAGGAGCTGCCCCGCTGCGCCACCGGCCTCGCTGCTGGGGTAGGCGCGCACGCCGGAGGAGCCGCCAAGGTAGAACTTCTCGGAGGAATCCAGGTTCTTGCTGGCCCACTGGCCTGACAGGGCGGCGTAGAAGGAGATCTCGTCTGTGATGACCTGCTGGCGGCTGGCGCTGTAGCGCAGCTTGCGGTAGCTGCCATCGGTCTGGCTGCTGGCCGCGTCGGCGGCCTGGTTCGGTGAGCCGCTCAGGTCAAGCTGGCCGCTGCTCAGGGCCAGGCTGGCGCTGTTGGCACCGCCGCCGCCCAGTTTGTCAAAGAAGTTGCCCGACAGGCTCAAGCTCAGGCTGTTGGCTTGGTAATTGGTGCTGGTGACGCCGTTGGCCTGGTTGTCAAAGCTCTTGCGGTCCAGGCTGGCGTTGAAGTAGAGGTTTTGCAGGCGCGAGCGAATGAGGGGGTAGCTGGCTTCCAGCCCGGCGGTGCTGGAAGTGCCTTTGGAGTCGAGTGCTGCGAATTCTTCCGTTATGAGCCGGTAGCGCATGTTGGATGCATTGGCACCAATGCGCCAGCCCTGGGCGCCAACAGGCAGTGTGCCGCCCAGGCGCAGGTAGTCGCTGCCTTGGGCGTGGATCAGGTTGGCGCTGAGCAGATCGCCCAGCCCGAAGGGGCTGTTGAGGTTGAGGTTGGCGCTCAGGCGGTTGGAGCCGGTAGAGCGGCTGCCGGTGTTGTCCAGAGTGCCCTCACCCATGAGCAGTGGCTCGTCGGCCAGCTTGATGAGCAGCTCGGTCTGGCTGGCTTGCGTGCCTTCACGCAGGCTGCCCGTGACGGTCACACCGGGCAGGTCGTCGGCCAGCAAGAGGGCGCGGTCGATGGCGTCGGCATTGAGCGGCGCGCCCACGGCTTGCTGCGCATCAATGCCGCGCTGGATTTGTGAGAGGCTCACGCGCGTGGCTGGCGCGCCCTCTAACTTCACGCCGCCAAAGACGGCTTCGACGATCTGGATGGTGACGACGCCGTCCACAATGTCTTGCTGCGGCAGATAGGCACGCACGATCCAGCCAGCGGCGCGGTAGATCTCGGCCACGGCAGCGCTGGCAGCTTGCAGTTGCGAGAAATCGAGTGGCCGATTCAGGTACTCAGCCACTGCCGGGGCGAGTTGCCCGTCGCTGAGCAGGGTGTTGCCCACAAAGCGAAAGCTGCTGACGGTGACGCTGGCGCCCTGCAGCGGCTGCAGGGCTGCGGGTTCAGCAGGCCTGGATGGCAAGGCCTTGGGCGGCAGGGCGGGTCTGCGCTCGCGCTCAAGCTGCTGCAGGAGCGAGCCGGCATCAGGCGCGGTCTGCGCCCAGCCGGTGATCTGCAAGCCCAGTGCCAGCGACAGAGATAAAAGGGGACCGGTCAAAACACTGAGTTGGCGGGTGCCGGACCAGACGGTGCGCGATGGATTGCTCATAAGCTCTGCCTAAAATGACAACAATGGGCAGAGAATACGAATTAGCGCTAAAGATTTCTTTCTGAAACTTTCTGTGTTTTTCTGATGTTTTTTTTGCGATTCCCTGAAGCAATTCAGACCAGATGCAGTTGCCCCGACATCTGGTAGCCCCAGCTGCGAATGGACTTGATGGCAAGCTCGGCGCAGTCGGCTTCCAGCAGTTTCTTGCGCAGGCGCGCGATCAGGATTTCAACGGCGGCCTTGGGATCTTCGGCGCTGTCTTTTTCCAGGATTTCAATCAGTTGCCAGGTCTCCAGCCGACTTTCGGCGGCGCGGCTAAGTGCGGCCAGCAACGCAGATTCATGGCTGGTGAGCTGCACATCGCTTTGATCGCGGCATCTCAGGATGCGACGGTCTAGGTCCAGGGTCAGTCTGGCCACTGGCACAGCCTCAGGTTTCAGGCGGCGCGACAAGTTTTGGATCGCTGCGGTCAGTTCGTCCAGAGCCACCGGTTTGGTCATATAAATATCGGCGCCGCAGGCATAGCCGCGTCGTTTGTCGGTGGGCAGTCCGCGCGCCGTGACCATGATGATGCCGATGTCGGGCTGGCTAGCGCGCACGCGCCGCGTAAGCGCCAGCCCATCCTCGCCGGGCAGATTCAAATCCACCACCATCAGGTCAACACGGCGCCAGGATGCCTGTTCGGGCAGCGCTTCGGCGCAGTCCAGCCCCAGCACCTGATGCCCTTCAGCGCTCAGCGCATCGACAGTGGCCTCGCGCAGTTCGTCGTTGTCCTCGACGACGATGATGTTCAGGCCGGCATCCACAGGCTGAATTCCACTTGATCACCGTCGACCCGATACGACAGCTGTGCGCCCAGCAACTGTGCGATGCTGGAGCTCAGGTACAAGCCCAAGCCGGAGCCGCTTTTGCTGCGCGCGCCGGGGCTGCGGTAGTATTTTGAAAAAATTTGCGCGGCATCGGGTACCCCGGCCGGACCAATCTGGTTGGCAATGGCCACGACAAAGCCTTTGACGGCCGTGACCGTCTGCGGCCGAACCCGGACCGTGACACTGGAAGCTGCAGGTGAGTATTTCAAGGCGTTGTCAACAAGATTGGCCACGCAAATGGCAAGTAGCTGCAAGTCTGACTGAAGCGGCGCCGGGTTTCTTTCCAAAACTTTCACGCGCTCGGGATCATCGCAATCGGCAATGCACTCGTCCACCAGTATCGTCAGGTCGCACGGCTCGGCCCGCGTCAGCAGGCGCTGGTGCTCGATCTGGTCGGTCATGCGGCAGCGATCGATGATCGCGTTGATGTTGAGCAGCGCGCGCTCGATGCGGTCGCGCTGCGTTCCCATCAACCTCGACGCACCCAGGCTGATGCGGGCGACACCCAGTGGCGTCTTCAGCTCATGGGTGAGCATCGAGAGGAAACGCTCCTGTTCTGCACGCTGAGCCCTTTCGTTTTCAGCAATCTTTTCCGTCAGCCGCAAATTGAGCACGTTCTGCTGGTGGTTTTTTTCCATGTTGCGAGCGCGCAGGCTGAGCAGCACCGTCATGAGCAGGCTGGTGAAAAAGCCAGCGAACATCGGGGAGTTCAGGGTCCACTCGGTGCCGTTGATGCTGCCCACGCTGGGCAAGGCGGATGTATAGACAGTGGACAGAATCGCCACGGTGAAGGAAATCAGCACCCAGCGCGGCAGCAGCGGCGGAACTGGTGCCAGTTTGTCCTGCCATGCTCGCGCACTGACAGCAACAAGCAGGAAGCCGAATGCAGAGACGCTTCCGATGATCATGTTGATATACAGGACAAGGCGTATCTGCTCCTGCCAGAACAGGAAGGCCATGGGCAGATAGATCAGCAACAGGGATGCAAATAGCCACCACAGCCAACGCACGGGCTTGAATTCGCGCAGCAGCAGGATCATGAATACGGTACCCGACAACATGTAGGCCAACACCAGGGCCGAGGTGATATGGTCCATCGCTGGAGCCGACAGCCATTCGCCGAAGGCCGTGGGCAGGAAGCCACAGATTGCCACGGCATGGGCCAGCACGAACGCCTGCTTGACGAGAAAGACCCCAATCAGCGGCTCCTTGATTGCCAGCCATTGCAGCAAGGCCCAGATCAGGAACGCCGTCAGCAGCCCCAAGTAGATGCTGGAGTACAGTTCCTGTCGATGGTCGGCAGAGCTGGCCTGTGTAACGGTGAGCGCTTCTGCATAGACCAGCATCGTGCTGGTGCTTTGCAGCCGCAGATAGACGTCTCTGGGGTACTCGCTGCCTTGGATCGTGAAGCCGTGATTCAAGGACTGGTAATCACCTCGCGCGTGCGGGAATCGGTCTCCGCTGAACCGGGGCGTCATATTGCCACCGGATTGCTCCAGGGGATCAAACAGTTCAATATGGTCGATGTATGCTGGCCGGATGCGCAAGATCAGTTTGGCTTCGGTCGTAGGCGCGATGCTCAGCCTGATCCAATAGGTCGACGCGGTATATCCCCGGGTTAGCACACCATCAAAGGACTGAAACGCTTGTGCCTGCGCCTGAACCTGAGGAAAAGTCAGCGTTCCGGATTTATCTTCAAGCCACCCTCTATGGCTGATATACCCTGCGGCATCAGCTGCAAAAGGCCAGGCACAGGCGGCGCCCAGCAGCAAAACAACAAGATACTGCCGAACTGATTGAATCCATTTCATGGCTGCGGGTTCCGCAGGTTTGGACGGCACATCCGTGGGTCCACTTTTCATGTTGTGTCTCCTGCAACTCGCTTCGATCAATAGTCTTGAACTCGAAGGCATTGCAAAACTGCAGACCCGGCTACGAAATGAGGTATTTCTCGGGGCAACCCAGCTGCCCCTGCAGTCATACTGCCATCGGGCCTGTAGCTTTGCGTATGCAGATTCCTCCGCATTTGCCTATGTGACACAGTCTGACAGGTATTCCTCGATAAAAATGTGCAAAGTGTTTTTGTTAAACAAATCGCACTTTGTACGTCAAATTCAGCGTGTGACCAGCAGACCAATGTAGTAAAGGTCCGTCGCCCATCGGGTGGCTCGGGAGGCCCACTACGATGTCCGTTCTGACGCCGAATCTGCCTGATCTTCCCAGCACGGCGTAACCGGGGTGAGCTTGGCCGCCGCAAATTGCGCGGCATCCGCGTTGAACTCCAAGCTCTCAATTGACCGATTTTTTGGAGAAATTCAGTCGGAGTCTTCAACGTCTGGTATCGGGCGGCCATTTCATGAAATCGGTTGTCGGCAAAGGGCACATCAGAGCCCAGCGGCTAGGTGTGTCTTAACCAGACTGCCACGGCCAAA
>JBAXOZ010000062.1:0-13838 GCA_037132975.1 Comamonadaceae bacterium | reverse complement strand
CCGACCTACGCCTTGTAAGGGCGCCGCTCTACCAACTGAGCTAAGCACCCCACTTAACCGGCTATCAATTCAACGCGTCCTTCAAAGCCTTGCCTGGACGAAACTTGGGAATCTTGGCAGCCTTTATTTTAATCGCAGCGCCGGTACGAGGATTTCGCCCGACCCGAGCAGCGCGTTTAGCCACTGCAAACGTGCCAAAACCAACGAGTGAAACGTCGTTTCCCTTCTTCAAAGTGGTCTTCACCGCGTCAATCACCGCCTCCAGCGCCCGGCTGGCCGCGGCTTTGGAAATGTCTGCGCTGATGTGGATGTGCTCAATCAATTCAGTCTTGTTCACAATAATCCCTTCTTCTAGAAATAGAGTTGTTCAACTTGTCTCGTCAAAAATCTGTGTCCGCCGTGCTTGAGGGCGGACGCGAATTCTAGTCGCCTTTTCTCGCTCGCGGCGACGAAATTTTGACGCCGCATCAGCGCCTTGCTCAAAGCGCCTCTGCAATCGCCCGCCCGACATCGGCGGTACCTGCTGTGCCTCCCAGATCACGCGTGCGCGGCGCACCACTTTGGGGCTCCAATACCTTTTCGATGGCCGCCAGAACGCCGTCGTGAGCGCTGCGATAACCCAGAAAATCAAGCATCATGGCGCCGCACCAGATCTGGCCGATCGGGTTGGCTATTGCCTGGCCAGCGATATCAGGCGCAGAGCCGTGGACCGGCTCAAACAGCGATGGAAAATTGCGCTGTGGATTCAGGTTCGCGCTCGGTGCAATCCCGATGGTGCCAGTGCAGGCAGGACCCAGGTCGCTCAGAATGTCACCGAACAAATTGCTGGCCACCACCACATCAAAGAAATCGGGCCGTTGCACAAAGTGGGCGGTCAGGATATCGATATGGAACTTGTCGACCGTGACCTCCGGGTAGCGCTTGGCCATCTCGGCGACGCGCTCGTCCCAGTACGGCATCGTGATGGCAATGCCATTGGACTTGGTGGCACTGGTCAAATGTTTTTTCGGCCGCGACTGCGCCAGTTCAAAGGCAAATTTCAACACCCGGTCCACGCCAACGCGCGACATCACGGTTTCCTGCATCACGATTTCGCGCTCGGTGCCGGGGTACATGCGCCCACCAATGCTGGAGTACTCGCCCTCGGTGTTCTCGCGCACGATGAACATGTCGATCTCTCCCGGCGCGCGCCGGCTGCCGTCGCGCCGCACCACCGGTGCAATGATGCCCGGCATCAGCCGCGCCGGGCGCAGATTCACGTACTGGTCAAAGTCGCGGCGAAACAGCAGCAAGGACCCCCACAACGAGACATGATCCAGAATTTTTTCCGGCCAGCCCACGGCACCAAAGTAGATGGCGTCGTGGCCGCCAATCAGGTCCTTCCAGTTGTCGGGCAGCATCTTGCCGTGCTTCTCGAAATAGTCCCAGCTGGAAAAGTCGAAGTGGTCAAACTGCAGGTCGATGCCGTACTTGGTCGCTGCCCTCTCCATCACGCGAATGCCTTCGGGCATGACCTCTTTGCCGATACCGTCACCGGCAATCACTGCAATTCTTTTTTTGCTCATTGCGAATCCTTATGCATCATGGTCAAGAAAACTCTCACTTGCGCAGCGCCGAAGCCTGAGCGGCCGTCGGTCTGACCACCAGTGCCACACCCAGCACCGTCATCACGGTGCCAACCACGGTCACCGTATTGATGGGCTCAGCAAACAACACCCAGGCTATGAAAGCAGTGACCGGCGGCACCAGGTACATCAAGCTGGTCACAGAGGCTGCAGCCCCGCGCTGAATCAGCAGATACAACAGGGAACTGCCGCCCAGCGTCAGCGCCAGTACCGACCAGGCCATGGCGCCCAGCATTTCTGCGTCCCAGCGTACCGCCTCGGTCTCTAGCAGGGCCAGTGGCAAGGTCACCAGAAGGGCCGCCATCAGTTGTACCGCATTGGCGCTGCGCACATCACAGGGTTTGACAAAACGCTTTTGATACAGCGTACCCAGGGTAATGGCAAACAGGGCTCCAGCGGCCATCGACACATTGACCCAGTTTGCCTCACCGCCCTGGCCAAACTTGCGCGACACCACCAACACCAGTCCGGCAAAGCCGAGCACCAGTCCGCTCCATTGTCGGGCACTGACCCTGCCGCCGGTGCTGGACAACCACAGCGCTGTCAGTACCGGTTGCAGTCCGACGATCAAGGCTGACAAGCCCGAACCCATGCCCGCTTTCACCGCTGCCCAGACACCGCCGAGGTAGCAGGCGTGCATCAGGACACCCGTGAAGCCCAGGTGCGCCCACTGGCGCGCTGTGGCCGGCCACTTGACCCGTGCCAGCAAAATCCAGGGCAAAAAGCAGGCAATGGAAAAAAGATAACGCAGCGCCAGAAATTTCATTGGCGGTGCGTGCGGCATGCCATAGCGGGCGACAATAAACCCGGTGCTCCAGATCAGCACAAACAACACCGGCATGGCCCGGATCAAGGCCGAATCGTCACGCGCACTCACTTCACGCGTGCCCGGATTTCCGGCAGCGCCTTGCGCAGGTAGTAGACCATCGACCAGACCGTCATGACGGCAGCGATCCAGATCAACCAGACACCCCACAGGTGGGTATTGATCAAGCCGAACAGCGTGCCATTGAACAGCAGGAACGGAATGGCCACCATTTGCACCACGGTCTTGAGCTTGCCTATCATGTGCACCGCAACGCTCTTGGCAGCGCCGATCTGGGCCATCCACTCGCGCAGCGCAGAAATGGCGATCTCGCGACCAATGATGATGAGCCCGACAAAGACGTCTGCCCGCCCCAGATGCACCAGCACCAGCACGCTGGCGCAGACCAGTATCTTGTCAGCGACCGGATCGAGAAAGGCACCAAAGGAAGAAACCTGATTGAGCTTGCGCGCCAGGTAACCATCGAGCCAATCCGTGATCGCCGACAGCACAAACACGCAGGTTGCGATCAGGTCGCGGCTGGCAGTTGTCAGCGGCAGCGCATCAAAATAGACGCCGACGATCAGCGGAATCGCCGCGATGCGACCCCAGGTCATGAGCGTGGGCGTATTGAAAAACATACAGCCTCATTGTGGCACGGCTAAAACGCAGATCTGGCCCCCTCAGTGCAGGGCGCGGTAAATATCCTCGGCCAGTTCGTGCGATATGCCGTCAACCGTGGCCAGATCTTCCACGCCAGCCATGGCAACGCCGCGCACACCACCAAAGCGCTGCAGCAATTTGGCCCGGCGCTTCGGTCCAACGCCAGGGATTTCTTCCAGCTTGCCGCCGTCAACGCGTACCCTGGCGCGCTTGGCGCGCATGCCGGTGATGGCAAAGCGGTGTGCCTCGTCCCGAATCTGCGCCACCAGCATCAGTGCAGCCGAGTCCTTGCCAAGATAGACCTTCTCGCGGCCATCGGCAAAAACCAGTTCCTCCAGTCCTACCTTGCGCCCTTCGCCCTTTTCCACGCCAACGATCAGCGCCAGCGACAAACCCAATTGCTCAAACACTTCGCGCGCCATCGACACCTGCCCCTTGCCGCCATCAACCAACACCAGATCGGGCAAACGCCCCAGCGCACTAGCGCCGCTGGCCTGCGTCTCACGCAAGGCCTCTGCGAGTTTGCCGTAGCGGCGCAGCAGCACCTGGCGCATGGCGGCGTAATCGTCACCTGGCGTGATGTCGTCGATCGAAAAGCGCCGGTACTCGGCGTTTTGCATCTTGTGTTTTTGAAACACAACACAGGAGGCTTGGGTCGCTTCGCCCGCCGTGTGTGAAATGTCAAAGCACTCGATGCGCAGCTGTTCCAGATCTTCAATCGCCAGATCCAGCGCCTCGGCCAGCGCGCGCGTGCGTGCTTGTTGCGAGCCCTCTTCCGACAGCAGGCGCGCCAGTTGCAAAGCGGCATTGGTTTGCGCCATTTCCAGCCACAGGCGGCGCTGCTCGCGCGGCTGATGCACCGCTGTCACCTTGACGCCTGACTGCAGCGACAAAGCCTTGATCAGATGCTCGTCCACCGCAACGCTCAGCACCAGCGAGGGCGGCACCGGCACCTGCAGATAGTGTTGCGCCACAAAAGCCTGCAGTACCTGGGCTTCGACCGACAGCACGCCACTGGCTGTGTCATCGTCGTCAGCGTAAATGCCCGCCGCATCGTCCACATGAACCGGAAAGTAGGCCCGGTCTCCCAGATGACGGCCGCCGCGCACCATGGCCAGATTGACGCAGGCGCGTCCGCCCTGCACCTTGACCGCCAGAATGTCCACATCGCGGTCCGACACGTTCTCTACCGACTGCTGGTGCAGCACATTGGACAGGGCTGAGATCTGGTTACGCAGCTCCGCGGCCTGTTCAAACTGCAACACTTGCGCGTGGGCCAGCATGCGTTGCTCCAGTTCCTGCATCACTTGCTGCGCGTCGCCATGCAGGAAGCGTTCGGCATCCGCCACGTCCTGCGCATAGTCCGCTGCCGAAATGTGCCCGACACAGGGCGCCGAACAGCGCTTGATCTGGTACAGCAGACAGGGCCGGCTGCGGTTGTTGAAGACCGGATCCTCACAGGTGCGCAGGCGAAAGACTTTTTGCATCAGCAAAATGGCTTCCTTCACCGCCCAGGCGCTCGGATACGGACCGAAGTAATGGTGCTTCTTTTCCACCGCGCCCCGGTAATAAGCAACCCGGGCAAACTGCGCACTCGCATTGGCCGACGCGGCAACGCCAGTGATCTTCAGGTAGGGGTAACTCTTGTCGTCCCGAAACAGGATGTTGTACTTCGGGTTGAGCGTCTTGATCAGGTTGTTTTCCAGCAGCAGCGCCTCCGCTTCGGAGCGCACCACCGTGGTCTCCAGCCGAACTATTCTGCTCACCATGTGGCCGATACGACTGCCGCCGTGGTTCTTCTGGAAATAGCTAGATACCCGCTTTTTCAGGTTGATCGCCTTGCCGACGTAGAGCACCGCGCCGTCGCTGTCGAAATAGCGATAGACGCCAGGCAGCGGCGGCAGACCCGCCACATCGCTCAGCAATTGAGCGTTGTGGACTGGCGCGGAATCAGGCAAATCAGACATAGGTCCGTATTGTGGACAATCTCTGGCGTGAAAACAGGAAACCTCTGGGACATCTTTTGCCGCGTCATCGACAACTACGGCGACGTTGGCGTTTGCTGGCGCCTGGCAGCCGACCTGGCGGCGCGCGGCGCGCAGGTACGCCTGTGGCTGGACGACGCCAGTGCGCTGGCGTGGATGGCACCCAGCGGCGCCCCGGGGGTCACGGTGAAACAGTGGAGTAACTCCCTACAACCCAGCGATCTGCCCATGGGCGATGTACTGATCGAGGCCTTTGGCTGCGAAGTCGATGCCGCCTTTCTCGCCGCCTACGCGCAACAGGCGGCGAGTGCCGGGCATCCGTGCGTCTGGCTGAACCTGGAGTACCTGAGCGCAGAAAAGTATGTGGAGCGCTGCCATGGCCTGCCCTCACCTGTTCTGGCCGGTCCTGCCAAGGGCTTGCGCAAGTATTTCTTCTACCCCGGCTTCACGCCAGCGACCGGTGGCCTGCTGCGCGAGCCGGGCCTGGCTGCACGGCAGGCCGCCTTCGACCGTGAAGCCTGGCTGCGCCACCTGGCCATCCGTTTTCAGGGGGAGCGCCTGATCTCGCTGTTCTGTTACGAGCCGGCTGCCTTGCAGGCACTTTTGGAGCAACTGGCCGCCGACGAGCAGCCGACACGGCTGCTGGTGACGTCGGGGCGCGCCACGGCCGCCGTCCTGACCTGTATCGCCTGCATGAATGGCAAAGACGCCGGGTGGAATGCCAACGAGCGGCTGATATTCACCTACTTGCCCGCGCTGAGCCAGCTTGACTATGACGGCCTGCTATGGTCCTGCGACCTGAATTTTGTTCGCGGCGAGGACTCGCTGGTGCGCGCCCTTTGGGCCGGCAAGCCCTTTGTCTGGCAGATCTACGCGCAGTCCGACAACGCGCACCAGGCCAAGCTGGAGGCATTCCTCGATCAGATGCAAGCGCCACCCTCACTGCGGACTTTTCACCAGGTCTGGAACGGTCTGAGTCCGGCCGCCCTGCCCGAGCTAGAACTGACCGAATGGCACAGAAGCGTCAGCAGCGCCAGAGCGCGGCAACTGCAAGACGACGATCTTGTGACACAGATCATCCGATTCGTTCGGAAAAACCGTTAAAATTCAACGCTTTGCAATATTGTCCGGAATCGCTTCCGGGCATGCAGCCCCTGCCGCGAAAAGTGCGGCCAACCTTCACACCATCACTATGAAAACCGCTCAAGAAATTCGCGCCGGCAACGTCATCATGCACGGCAAAGACCCCATGGTCGTCCTGAAAGCCGAATACAGCCGTGGCGGCCGCAACTCGGCCACCGTGCGCATGAAGCTCAAAAGCCTGATCGCCAACTTCGGCACCGAAGTCGTGTTCAAGGCCGACGACAAGATGGACCAGGTCATTCTGGACAAGAAGGAATGCACCTATTCCTATTTCGCCGATCCAATGTACGTCTGCATGGACAGCGAGTTCAACCAGTACGAAGTCGAAGCCGAAAACATGGGCGACTCGCTGAACTACCTGGAAGACGGCATGACCGTTGAAGTGGTGTTCTACGACGGCAAAGCGATTTCGGTTGAACTGCCGACCAGCGTGGTGCGAGAAATCACCTGGACTGAGCCCGCCGTCAAGGGCGACACTTCCGGCAAGGTGCTCAAGCCGGCCAAGATTGCCACTGGCTTTGACGTCGGCGTGCCCATCTTCGTGGCACAAGGCGACAAGGTCGAAATCGATACCCGCACCGGCGAATACAGAAAACGCGTCTGAGCCAGCAAACCAGGCAGTGATCAGGTGTTGACGCCAGACACAGCACAAGCCAAACCGCTGGTCACCTCCAGCCTGGCGGTGCGGCGCGTGGCGATCGACACCTACCGTGAAAACGTCGCCTACCTGCATCGCGACTGCGAGGTTTACCGGGCTGAGGGCTTTCAGGCACTCTCCAAAGTCGAGATCCGCGCCAACGGCCAGCACATTCTCGCCACCTTGAACGTGGTCGATGACGAGACCATCGTGGGCTGCCGCGAAATCGGTCTCTCGGAAGACGCCTTCGTGCAGTTGGGCGCGAGCGCTGGCCACGCCGCCAGTGTTTCGCAGGCCGAGCCAGCGGCGTCCATCGACGCGCTGCATCGCAAGATTGCGGGTGAACGCCTGAGCCGCAAAGATTTCGGCGGCATCGTGCGCGACATTGCCGAGAGGCACTACTCCAAGATCGAACTGACCGCTTTTGTCGTGGCCACGAATCGCGATGAACTGGACCGTGAAGAGGTCTACTACCTGACCGAAGCCATGGTCGAGAGCGGACGCCGCCACGACTGGCACGAGCGCCTGGTGGTTGACAAGCACTGCATCGGCGGCATCCCGGGCAATCGCACCTCGATGCTGGTGGTGCCCATCGTTGCAGCACACGGGCTGCTCTGCCCCAAGACCTCCTCGCGCGCCATCACCTCACCGGCCGGTACGGCAGACACGATGGAAGTGCTGGCCAATGTAGAACTGCCGTTTGACCGGCTGGCCGAGATTGTGCGTGAGCACCGCGGCTGCCTGGCCTGGGGCGGTGCAGCCAATCTGTCGCCAGCCGACGATGTATTGATCTCGGTGGAGCGTCCGCTGGGCGTCGATTCACCGGGGCAGATGGTGGCCTCCATTTTGTCGAAGAAAATTGCCGCAGGCTCCAGCCATCTGGTGCTGGACATCCCGATCGGCCCCACCGCCAAGGTGCGCTCCATGCCGGATGCGCAGCACTTGCGCCGCCTGTTCGAATACGTGGCCTCGCGCCTGCATCTCTCGCTGGATGTACTGATCACCGATGGCCGCCAGCCCATCGGTAACGGCATTGGTCCGGTGCTGGAGGCGCGCGATGTGATGCGGGTGCTGGCAAACGACCCGCGCGCGCCGGTCGATTTGCGGCAAAAGTGTTTGCGACTCGCCGGCCGCCTTATTGAATGCAGTCCCGATGTGCGTGGCGGTGATGGTTTTGCCATTGCGCGCGACATTCTTGACTCCGGCAGAGCCCTGAACAAGATGAATGACATCATTGCGGCGCAAGGCAGCAAGGGCTTCGACCACAACCAGCCGGCGCTGGGCCGATTGACCTTCGAGGTGCGGGCCACGCAGGCCGGTGTGGTGATTGGTATCGACAACCTGCAGATTGCACGCATCGCTCGTCTGGCCGGCGCGCCCAAGGTCATCAGCGCCGGTGTGGATCTGCTGCGCAAGCTCGGTGATGCGGTGGCGCCCGACGACATTCTGTACCGTGTGCACGCCGAGTTTCCAAGTGACCTGGAATTTGCGCGTCAGGCTTGCGCCAGATCGAGCGCCTACACGATCGGACTGGCAGAAGAAATACCGCAGATGTTCGTCGAGTTCTGATGTCGTCCACACTACCCGCCAAACCCCTGCTGCTCTACTTTGCGGACGAACGCGCCAACGCCGAGCGAATCGCTCAAGCTGGCGCGTTGAACCTCATGCCAATTGAGCGGCATCGCTTTCCCGATGGTGAACTCAAGCTGCGCTTGCCAGAATCACTGCCACAGCGTCTGGTACTTCTCAGAAGCTTGGCCCAGCCGAACGAAAAACTGCTTGAATTGCTGCTGGTAGCGCAAACCGCGCGCAGCCTGGGTGCAGAGCACCTGACGCTGCTGGCGCCTTATCTGGCGTATATGCGCCAGGACATTGCCTTCCAACCCGGCGAAGCCATCAGCCAGCGCATTGTTGGCCAGTTCCTGGCGACGCTGTTTGACGCCGTCGTCACGGTGGATCCCCATCTGCACCGCGTCGCCACCCTGCACGAAGCGCTGCCTGCGAGCAATACCCTGGTGCTGAGCGGTGCACCGCTCTTGTCTGACCTGATCGCCGCACACCGAAGCGCTGCGCTACTGGTGGGCCCGGACGAAGAATCGGCCCAGTGGGTGGCCCAAGCGGCAGAGCGCCATGGCCTGGAGCACGCGGTGTGCCGCAAGCTGCGCCATGGTGACCGCTCGGTGCACATCGAGCTACCGCACTGCGCACTGGTCGGGCGCCACGCCGTGCTGCTCGATGATGTGGCCAGCACCGGGCACACGCTGGCCGAGGCGGCAGCGCTGCTGCTGGCCGCTGGTGCCGTGTCAGTCGACGTCGCAGTGACTCATGCGCTGTTTGACTCGGGCGCCCTTAGCCTGCTGCGCTCAGCCGGTGTGAGCCAGATCTGGAGCACCGACTGCATCGAGCATTCGAGCAATGCTGTCAGCATGGCGCCAGTCCTGGCGTCGGCATTGCGGCAAATCGAGACCGCCGCCGTGGGCGAGTTTGTCGACTGAGCGCAAATACTTGTTTGTTGATATTTGTCACTGTGACTGTGAGAGCAAAGACCTACATTGATTCGTCTCTTTCACAAACAGGAGAATTACCATGACAGAAATGAACACGGTTCACAGGGACAAGTTAATGGGCGATCTGCGGGTCGTCATTGCCGATGCCGAAGAGTTGCTGCGCATGACGGCAGATCAGGCCGGTGACGCCGCCCTGGACATCCGCGGCCGGATCCAGACCCGCATGAATCAGGCCAAGACCGACCTGCTGCTGTTACAGCAAGCCGCTGTAGCCAAAGCCAAAGCCGCCGGTCACGCAACGGATGAATTTGTTCATGAGAATCCCTGGAAGTCGATCGGCATTGCTGCCGGTGTCGGGATGCTGCTGGGCCTGCTGGTAAGCCGACGCTAGTGCGGTGGCGGCCAATGGATGCCAAGGCTTCCGGTAGTGGCTTGTTTGCGTCGGCGGGGCGCCTGCTCGGCACGATGCTCGAAATGGCCCAGGTGCGACTGGAACTGCTTGGCACCGAGATTGAATCCGAGAAGCAGCGTCTATTCGACAGTCTGTTGCAGGCCATTGTCGGACTGCAGTTGCTGAGCGTGGGACTGCTGCTGGGCTGTGGCTTTCTGATCCTGCTGGTTTCTGACAGCTATCGACTTGCGGCGCTGGGCTGCCTGGCACTGCTGTTGCTGGGCGCTGGCCTGCTGCTGCTGCAAAGCGCGCGGCAGCGCTCACGCAACCCCAAAGGAATGTTCAGCGCCAGCGCGACTGAACTGGAACGAGACCGGGCCGGCCTGCGAGCCGGCGCTCAAGATGACCCAGGATGAGCTACGGCGCAGGCAGCAGGAGTTATTGCTACGCAGCGCGCAGTTGCGCCTGACGCTGGCGCAGCAAACCCAGGTTTTCAGGAAGCCACTGGCCATCGTTGACCGGGGGTGCGAGTTAATTCGGGTGCTGGCAAACAAGCCGTTCTGGCCTTTGGGCAGCGCTCTGCTGCTGCTCGCTTGGCGGCCGCGTCGCGCCCTGGCATGGGGCGCGCGGCTATGGTGGGCTTATCGCAGCTACCAGCAAGCCCGTCGCTGGTTCATCGGTCAGGGGTGACTCTTCTTGCCGAGCCGGGATTCGGTGCCCTTGACCAGGCGACCGATATTCTCGGCATGGCGATAAATCAGCAGCAAGGACATGATGGAGACCGACAGCAGGACGCCCTTGTTCAGGTACCAGAGCGAGCCATCGCCAAAAACATAGTAGACCGGCGCCAGCACGGCACAGGTCAGCGCTGCGAGGGACGAGTAACGGAAGAAGTAAGCCATCAGCAGCCAGCTGACAGCGCTGGCCAGGCCCAGTACCCAGCTGATCCCCAGCAACACACCAAAAGCCGTGGCGACACCCTTGCCACCGGCAAACTTGAAGAACACCGGGTACAGATGCCCGATGAACGCCGCCAGCCCGACCAGTGCCATGGTGCCCTCCTCCATGCCATAGGGTTTGCCGTACCAGCGCACCAGCATCACCGGCAGCCAGCCCTTGCCGGCATCGAGCAGCAGCGTGACCACTGCCGCACCCTTGTTGCCGGAGCGCAGCACATTGGTGGCACCCGGGTTCTTGCTGCCAAAGGTACGCGGGTCGTTCAGCCCCATCAATTTGCTGACGATCACGGCAAACGACAGCGAGCCCATCAGGTAAGCCAGCACAGTTGCCAGCCAGGGGAACAAGGGTTGCATAGCGTTCAAGATAATCTCCTGCTGAAGGCCGCAGACACGGCCATGATGCTGCTATTCTGCCAGCCTGCGCCGGTGCCGTGGCCAGCGCTCAATCGGTCAGCGCGCATTGCACGGTTTGCGCTGCCAGCAGGGCCACACAGACCTTTGGATCCAGCCCGACCAGATAACCGCGCCGGCCACCATTGATCAGGATTTTGGGCAGTTCCAGAATCGTCGCCTCGATATAGACCGGCATCTGCCGGCGCGTCGCAAACGGTGAAGTGCCCCCCACCAGATAGCCGCTGTGTCGGTTCGCAACCTCGGGCAGACAGGGCTCCACCGACTTGGCGCCAATCTGGCGCGCCAGGTTCTTGGTGGAAACCTTGCGGTTGCCATGCATCAGCACCAGCAGCGGTTTGGCGTCCTGATCCTGCATGACCAGTGTCTTGACCACCATGAAGGGGTCAAAGCCAAGCACCTCTGCGCTGTGCAGCGCACCGCCGTGCTCCAGGTACTCATAGGGATGCTCGGTGAACACCACCTTGTTCGCCTTGAGCAGCTGCGTGGCTGGCGTCAAGCTGATGTGTTTGGCCATCGCGCTTTTTCCCGCTCCTGTTCCTGCAGTCGCAGGACACGGCGCTGCACTTTGCCGGTCGTCGTCATGGGCAGCGCCTCGATAAATTCAATCTCCTTCGGGTACTCGTAGGGCGCCAGTTTTTCCTTCACATGGGCCTGCAACTGCGCCACCAGTTCAGCTTCGAAAGCGGCATCAGCGCCGGGCCGAAAATCATTCGCTGCAACAAAGTCGGCTGCCAGCACCACATAGGCCTTGACCACCGCACCGCGCTCCCGGTCCGGCTTGGGCACCACCGCCGCGTTGGCCACTGCCGGGTGCTTGACCAGACAGTTCTCGATCTCGCCCGGCCCGATGCGGTAGCCCGAGGACTTGAACACATCGTCCGAGCGACCCTGGTACCAGAGGTAACCGTCGACGTCACGCACTGCCAGGTCGCCGGTACGGCACCAGTCGCCGGTGAACTTGTCCTGCGTCGCGGCCTCGTTCTTCCAGTAGCCCAGAAAGAAGATCGGGTCACTCTGGCCGTGCACATCAAAGCGGTTCAGCGCCACATCTCCCGCAACGCCCACCGGGCATTCCTCGCCCTCCTCGTCGATCACGGCCACGCGATGCCCCGGATAACCCTTGCCCATGCTGCCGGGTCGGGCTGGCCACCCAACCAGTACCCCCACGCTTGCCATTTCATGTGCTGCGCTGCCCCCCGAGGGGGCCGTGCCTTGCTTGGGGCGGCCCGGCGCGGCGGCGGGCACTTGCGTGCCCATCGAACAATTACCGACGATGTAGTTGATCTCGGTCTGGCCAAACATCTCGTTGACGGTGACGCCGAGTTGCGACTGGCAGTAATCAAAAACCGCGTCCCCGACCGCCTCTCCGGCGCTCATGATGGCTTGCAGTTGGAGACCGAACTGCTGGCGCACGCTGCAGCCGGGGCTGCCCGGGTAGGCCTTCATCATGGCCTTGAGTGCCGTCGGAAACAGAAAGCTGTGCGTGACGCCAAATTGCTGCATCAGGCTCATCGCCTGCTGCGGGCTGAAGCGCCCGTTGAAGCCGACGATGGGGCTGCCAAAGTACAGCGTTGGCAGCAGCGCATCCATCAGCCCGCCAGTCCAGGCCCAGTCCGCCGGCGACCAGAACACCGCCGCCGACTCACGGTTGTCGCGACCGTTGAAGCCGAACCAGTTCTGGCTGCAGACAAAGCCGGTGAGATTGCCGATCAGGGCCCGATGCGGGATCAGGGCGCCCTTGGGGTTGCCGGTGGTTCCGCTGGTGTAGATCAGCACCGCTGGGGCATCGGCGCGTGTCGCCAGTGGTGTGAAACGGGGACTTGCCGACTCGAGCAGCTTGCCGTACTCCAGGCCGGCTCGCGCCGCCGCTGCACCGACGCCGAGTACGCTGCGCAGCGCGGGACAGCGCTCGCGCACGACCAGCACGTTCTCGATCGAACTTTCATCGCAGATCGCCAGCACAGCCTCGCCGTCCTGCAACCGGTACTCGATGGCCTCCGGCCCGAACAGCATGGACAGCGGCATCGCCACCGCGCCCATCTGCAACACCGCCATGTAGGCCACGGCCGTCTCGAAGCGCTGCGGCATCACGATCGCAACGCGCTGGCCCGGCTGCACGCCAAGGTCGGCGAGAACCTGCGACAGTCGGTTTGCCTGCTGCTGCAGTTCCAGGTAACTGAAGGACCGGCTCGTGCCATCGGCATCGGCCGCGTGAATTGCCACCCTGCTGGCGGCGTCGGGCAAGGCCGCCCAGCGGCCACAGCAGACCTGGGCGATATTGAACTGCTCCGGCACCAGCCATTCAAAGCCGGCGTGCAGCCGCGCGTAGTTGTCTGCCTGGCCGCTCTGCCGTTTGTCGCTGTTTTGACTGACGTTCACCCTATGCCTCCGTATGATGCTGCAAATGTACCAAGCCCAACGAATTTCCCATAGCGAGTTTGTCCCTATACGCAATCTGCCCTACCACGTGCAGGTCTGGGGCGAGCCAAAACTTGGCAGCACGCCCTGGGTCATGGTGCACGGCTGGATGGACGTGGCCGCCAGCTACCAGTTTGTGGTGGACGCCCTGAGCCAGCAGCATTACGTCATCGCGCCAGACTGGCGCGGCTATGGACGCACGCCCGGTCACGCCGGCACGGGCCCCGGCGTCGACAACTTCTGGTTTCCCGACTACCTGGCTGATCTGGACTTTCTGCTCGACCACTACGC
>JBAXOZ010000061.1:0-14296 GCA_037132975.1 Comamonadaceae bacterium | reverse complement strand
GAATTTGAAATCACCGGCGTGATTTGAAGTGCGATGGACTGGCCCGGATCGTAGGGCATTTGTACTGAATACTGCTTGCCGGCGTATTCGTAGGCCACGTTGTAGGCCACCGTCCGGTTTTCGTAAAAATTCTGCATCCGGCAGCGCTGCACCGTTTGTGTCTGGCTTTGCGGTGCACCTTCGATGCTGTCGCCGACGACCGCCCCACCGATCAGGCCCAGCATGGTGGCAGCTGTCTTGCCGTTGCCGCCACCTACCGCATTGCCCATGGCGCCGCCGGCAATGGCGCCCATCAGTGCGCCGGCGCCCGACTTGGGTTGCTGCGTTGTTACCTGCTCCGGACTGCAAACCTGGCGCGGTACGGTCACCTGCTGGATGATGGGCGTAGTGGAAATAACACGTCCCTGTTCCTGTTGCGCCAGTGACAGTCCGCTGGCAGCCAGGGCTACAGACAAGAGAACTAGTTTTTTCATGGTGCTCATTCTTGAAGTTATGCGAGTGAAGGGATCATGCGCCTGTGAGGACTGTGCCTTGAGCAAGTTCAGTGAAGCAACGGTAAAGAATGTATCGATATGGTGGTGGCGTATGGTTGACACCATGATACCGGACGAATTCAACAGGTGAGTAATGCTGCGGGCTCCTGTCCGGTCAATGCGGAGACTGTTCGTTTCGGATCATGATTTGCGTACGCTGTTGATTTGTGTCGAATATATTTGACATACGGTCCGGAATTTGGCAAATGTTTACCATTACTGTCATCCAGGAACTCGGCTCTAGCGTGCGCGCCCGTCGCGCGGATACTGCCAGCGTGAGCTACCGGATGTCGATAGATGCTCATCAGTTACGTGACCCGTTTCGCTGCTGGCCCGTGTGGTCGAGGAACTCCATGAAGGGCTTGGCCTTGACCGCACACAGGGCTGGAAATAAATGAGAACACTGGCCGATCAAACCAAAGGTGGCCGGGAGCTTTGGCTATGAGCGCCATCGATCTTACCCGACCGGGTGTGTGGACCGAGCTAGTCCCATATGCACTAAAACTGATGGCACACCTGGAAAACCAAGTCCACCAGCCTTTGTGGACTTTTGGCGGCGGCACAGTATTTATGCTTCGAATTGCGCACCGTCAAAGCAAGGACATAGACATCTTCGTGCCAGATCCGCAATACGTTGGTTACGTCAATCCGCGTCTGAGCGATGTAGCAGAACAGGTCAGCAGCGACTATGAAGAGAACTCCGAGTTCGTGAAAGTTTTCTTGGCGGCTGGTGAAATTGACATCGTGGTTAGTAGTGCGCTATTGGCGACTGGCCGCCGTCTGGTGGTCCAGCTAAATGATTGGGCGTCCATGAGTGCTGGTGCATGACGGAGCCAGTCTGCGGTTTTAGAGAGAAGGGCAAGCGACAACCGGCGGTCGTCTCGGTGGGGATGAGAAAATGTCCACTTACAAAACGAAGTGGATCTTGCCGTGCCCAAGCTTGAAACGTTGCCCCTGGATAAACATGATTTTGAAGTACTAGCAGATTTCCGCTACCAGATTCGGAAATTCCTGCGTTTCAGCGAGAAAGTAATACATGAGCAAGGCATAACATCCTTGCAATATTTGTTGCTGCTGCAGATCAAAGGTTATCCAGGCCGGGACTGGGCAACGGTTGGCGAACTGGCAGAACGCCTTCAGTCGCACCACCATGGCGTTGTCGCCCTGATTTCGCGTTGTGAAAGCTCAGGCCTTGTCGTACGCCAGCGTTCAGACGAGGACCGGCGTCGCATTGAAATTCACTTACTCAAGAAGGGTGAAAAGATCCTCTACAAACTCGCGCATCTGCATCAAGCGGAGTTGTTGTCCCAGCATGACCGCTTCGTCGTGCCGGACATAAAGATGTTTCAGCACAAATAGCGAGAGTGGTGTGCGCGAGCAGCGGAAGTTTTAGGGCCGCTGTTCGCCGAAATCGTCTCCGGTCTTTGTGGCATCAATGAGTCGAAGAGGCTTAGCCGTTGCCCTGTCGGTAGTGCTCGCGCCGACGTTCTTCCCAGACAAACTCTTCCAGCGCAGGATCCATTGCGTTACGGGAGGAAACGATGCCAATGAGGCCCCCATTCTCAATGACGGGCAAATGACGAAAGCCGTTCTCGTGCATTAGCAGCATGGCGTGACCGTAAGTCTTCTCGGGACCAATGGTGAGCGGTTGCGCTGTCATCACGTCCCGAAGCGGTGTCTTGCCAGGATCCAGGCCCGGCACAATCACGCGGAATACGGCATCCCGCTCGGTAAAGATACCAATGAGACGATTGCCGGATATGACAAGAACGGCACCGACATTCCTTGTCTGCATCAATCTGCAGGCATTGCTGACGGTCTCGTCCGCTGTAGCCGTGAGAAATCTTTTCGGTTCGATCACATTTCGAATACTCTGACTGAACATAAGTGCCCTCGTGCTGAAAACAAAGTGTCTTGATCAAGCAGGGCAGCAAAAGGTCAACTTTCGCTGCGCCCACGCTTCGACCCTGCGACTTTGCGCGTTCATTTGGGTTTGCCCGCCTTGACCGCGCAAATATATCATCGTATGATGTAATTATGAAATTGCAGTTATTGCTGAGGATGGGTCTGAGGACGGCGCAACAGCGACGCACAGAACTTGGACTTGACCATTCAACCCTTTCGGGTGAATTTCTCGCGCGTTGGGGCGAGCCCTTTGTTTTGATTTTTTATCATGTCCTGTGCCCTGCAGCTCGCTGCTGAGATTCTGATTTCGAGGAGATTTCATGGACAAGTTCAGTTCACGTAGAACGTTTTTGAAAGCCAGCAGCGCTTATGCACGGATCGTTCACTAGGAGAAGCGCATGGCCACGTCTATGAAGACAAACGAATCTACGCCCCGACTGCGCGCTGATAGCCTGGTCGATAGCGAGTGCAAAGGCGCCAAGATTGACTCCGACATTGTGCTTGCGTTCAAAAGCATACAAACAGGATTTCGGAACATCGCCGCTGAGTTCCACGACACGCAAGTTGCCACGCAATCCATCCAGTGGTGCAGGCCAATCTACACGCCGACCGTCACTCCAGGCAACGCAGCACCGATTCCTAAGATCGTGATCGCCGAAGACAGTCCCTACATTCGTCGTTTGCTTGGCACTGTTCTACGAGCGAAATATCAAATTCTTGAAGCCGATAGCGGTGTGTCTGCACTGCAACTAGCCAGAGTTCATCAGCCACAACTGATCGTGCTCGACATCATGATGCCGGGGGAGCTAAATGGTTTGCAGGTGCTTGATGCGATCAAGCGCGACCGCAAACTCAGAAACATTGTCGTGGCTATGGTGACTGCACGCGATCACACTGCTGACGTGGTGGAGGCACTCAAGCGCGGCGCCGACACCTATATCCTCAAGCCCTTCAGCCCATGCGCTGTTGCCGCCTGGGTCGATAGCCGTCTGAGCTCACCAGTGCCTTTGTTGCAGTAGTTTTGCGTATTGATTGCATGAAGGCAAAGCACCAAAGCAACTTGCGCTGGGTGCCGCTGTTCGCAATCTTTTGCGTTGTGGCGCTTTTCATGGCAGGGTATGAAGTTCTCAAGGAAACGTTCCTGAGTGGAGAACTGACGCCCTGGCAGTCGCATTGGATGACGATCCTGGTAACTGCCTCGCTTGCTACCGCAGTGTCCTCATTTTTTCGCCCCTGGATTGCCAAGGTCAACGTGCAGCAACGCATCGCCACCGCGGCCTTTGAATCCCAGCAAGGCATGTTTGTCACCGATGCGGCCAAAGTGATTCTGCGAGTCAACCGGGCATTCTCTGCAATCACCGGCTACAGCGCCCAAGAGGCGGTAGGGCAGACGCCGCGCCTGCTCAACTCGGGGCACCATGACCGGGCGTTCTACGCTGCGATGTGGGACTGCATCGATCGCACCGACTCCTGGCAGGGGGAAATCTGGAACCGGCACAAGAATGGCAAGGTGTATCCCGAGACACTGCGCATCAGCTCCGTGCGCGACGCGGCCGGTGGGGTCAGCAACTACGTGGCTGCATTCAGCGACGCCACTTCGTACAAGGCCGCCGAGCAGCAGATCCAAAGCCTGGCGTTTTCTGACCCCCTGACCGGTCTGCCCAACCGCCAGCACCTGATTGTGCTGCTGCAACAATCCCAGCTTGACCGTGCCCGCAAGCCACGCCAGGACGCGCTGCTGCTGGTCGGCCTGGACCAGTTCAAGAACCTCAATGAAACCATCGGTCACGAAAACGGCAACCTCTTGCTGCAGATCGTGGCTCGCAGGCTTGGTGATTGCATCCGAAAGGGCGACACCCTGGTACGCCTTGGTGGTAACGCCTTCGTGGTCATGCTGCAAAACTTGAGCCTGATCCCCCAGCAGGCGGCTACAGAAGCCGAAGCGGTGGCAGCAAAGATCCTGCTGGCTCTGAGCCAGCCCTACCAGATTGGCAGTTTTGATGTCCACTGCAGCGCCAGCGTCGGCATCACCCTGGTCGACGATGCAACACCGCAAGACGCCGATGTGCCCTTGAATCAGGCGGAACTGGCCATGCATCACGCCAAGGCCGGCGGGCGCAATACGTTGCGTTTCTTTGCGCCACAGATGCAGGCCGAGGTCAGCGCTCGTGCTGAACTGGAGAGCGGCTTGCGTGAAGCGCTGCTCAATGATGAGTTTGTGCTGTACTACCAGGCGCAGGTGACCAGTGAAGGCAGAGTCATCGGATCCGAAGCTCTGGTGCGCTGGAAGCATCCATTGCGCGGCGTGGTCTCGCCAGCCGAGTTCATTCCGGTGGCAGAGGAAAGCGGCCTGATCCTGCCCATAGGTAACTGGGTTCTGGAAACCGCTTGCAAACAATTGGCACTGTGGGCCGGCAAGCCCGCGACAGCAGACCTGACAGTGGCAGTCAACGTCAGCGCACACCAGTTCCACCAAGCTGACTTTGTCGATCAGGTGCTCGGCGCGCTCGAGCGCACGGGGGCCAGGGCGCAAAAGCTCAAACTCGAACTGACAGAGAGTCTGCTTGTGGCCAATGTTGAAGGCATCATCGCCAAGATGAATGCGCTCAAGGCAAGGGGCGTTGGCTTTTCGCTGGACGACTTTGGCACCGGATACTCGTCACTTTCCTATCTCAAGCGGCTGCCGCTGGACCAACTCAAGATTGACCAGAGCTTTGTGCGCAACATCCTGACCGACCCCAATGATGCCGCTATTGCCAAGATGGTGATTGCCCTGGCTGACAGCATGGACTTGGCAGTCATCGCGGAAGGCGTGGAGAGCCAAGCGCAGCGCGACTTCCTGGCTGGCCTTGACTGCCAAGCCTACCAGGGCTACCTGTTCAGTAGGCCCGTGCCAGTTGCGGCGTTTGAGGCGCTTTTGGCGCAAGCACAAACCTGAATGCAGGCTGTTCGGTAATCTCAACTTCCGTTGTGTGTCTGAAACGTCCATTCAAATCAGTTCAAGCGCAACGCGAGCGCAGGAGAACTGCCAACGTTGCCGCATCCTTGATAACTATTACAAGTACTGGGGTTCAGAAATCCGCAGTGTGTCCGAATCACATTTCATAGGAATGAAATTCGTATGGCGGTGTGGCACCGTGGTCGATCTGCGGCCGACAAGTGCCGGAGCTGACGGTGTTGGCTTGGAGTGCGTTCCTATCCCGAATACAAAGAAAACTTGAATCGGCCTGCGCAAGCGCTACGCGAGAGGACTCACAGAAGGGATTTACATGGGAATCGAAATCAAGGACGAAGACCGGGCGCTGCTTCGTGCCATCACGCTTGACACCTTGGAGGCAATAGAAGCGAAATATTCGGGGAAAGACAAGGGTGCTGAAGCTACCCGACTCAAGCAAGCTCTGCTGACAAGTGGTTTTGCCCAAAAGGAATATGCAGAGGCGCTAGACTTCAATGCCACAGAAAGAGAATTGGCGGCAATCTCGCTTGATAAAGCCTTCGCCTGATTGAAACAATTATGCGGCGCACTAGCCTTGGGTGTGCGGCCGGTTTCTTTCTTCTAACTACGCAAGCCATGAAAAACCATCTCCAAAAACGTTTTACCATCGTCGCCACGGCCGGTTTTGGCCTTTGTGTTTCCATGGTGGCTCCGGTTGCCCACTCGCAAGAGGCTGAGCCCAGCGCCACGCCTTTTCGTCCCACGGTCACCAGTGGCGCCTCCCTCTCGGCCCCCGGTTGGCTCGAACTCGAACTCGGCGGACAGCGTCTGGGCGGCAATGGCTTTGATGCGCGCAACAGCTGGCCTTATCTGCTGAAATACTCGCTCAACGATCGATTCGCGCTGCTGCTGGGCGGTGATGCCTATTTGGCGGTCGCTCCTGCATTGGGTGGCTTCAATGTCACCGGGCGGGGTGACAGCAGCGCCACGCTCAAGTACCGCGCGCCTGACGCCATTGAAGGCATGAGCTTTGGTCTGGAAGCAACTGTCAAGTTTCCCAGCGCTTCCGAGGGACTGGGCACGGGTGAGCGTGACTACAGCCTCAAAGGCATCTATGGTCTGGACCTGCCCAAGGGCTTTCATCTCGACACCAACCTGATGGCTACGCGCCTGGGCAGTGTGACCGCCAACCAGGGTCTGTACCAGTGGACCTGGGCTGCTGCCGTTTCGCACGCTGTGGGCGAGCGCTGGACCTTGGCGTTTGACCTGTCCGGCACGCAGCAGCGGGGGGCCGCGTCTATCGCGCAATATCTGCTGGCGGCCAGTTATGCGCTGAGCCCGCGCGTCGTGCTCGACACCGGCTTTGCCCAGGGGCTCAACAGCGACACCCCCAAATACACCGTATTTGGCGGCATGACGCTGCTTCTTGGCAAGATCAACTGAGTCACTACCTTGTCAATAGGGCCGCGCAATGAAACAACTTACGATCTTGACGGGTGCTTCTCGGGGCCTTGGCTTGGCACTGGCAGAGCAGTTGCTGGCACCAGGCCATACCTTGGTCTGTATCTCACGCAAGACCAATTCAGAGCTAACGCGGATTGCTGCAAACGCTGGTGCAGTTTTGGAGCAGTGGCCCTTGGATCTGGCGCAACCCGCCATTGCTGAGCGGACATTGAGGCGGTGGCTGGGCGGGCAATCGGCAGCGTCCTGGAGTAGCGCGACGCTCATCAACAATGCCTGTGCCATGCCTCCTCTGCTGGCACTGCGCGACGCCAAAGGCGATGATCTGTCGTATGCGATGCGGGTCGGCCTGGAGGCTCCGTTGCTGCTCAGCAGCTCATTTCTCGATGCCACTCGACACTGGGCCGCGAACCGCAAAGTGCTCAACATTTCCTCAGGACTGGGGCGCCGCGCAATGGCGTCACAAGCTGCCTACTGCGCCGCCAAGGCCGGCATGGATCACTTCACCCGATGCATGGCGCTGGATGAAGCACTGTACCCGAACGGTGCCAAGGTCTGCTCCCTGGCCCCTGGGGTGATTGATACCGATATGCAGGTGCAGCTGCGCAGCGCCGATCCTGCGCAATTCCCGGACGTGATCAATTTCTCCAACATGCACTCACAGGGTCAACTGAGCAGTCCGGCTCAAACTGCTTCAAGGGTGCTGGCTTACTTGGCTCGTTCGGATTTCGGCAGCGATTCTGTTGGTGACGTACGCGACTGAAGCCGCCGCAGTGGTCTGAAGGGATGCAGCAGGCCGCCCAACAACTGAGTCCCCTGGGCGCTTAGCCGAAAAACTATTGCGCTTCTGAAATCAGAACGAAACGAGGGACAGAGCCACCGGGCGTCGCAATCATGTCCTGGAACTCGGACATCGGGCGCATCCAGATGACATCCTGCTTGTCTCCCTGCTGCGGTTTGTAGAGAACACCAGGCTTCAAAGTGGCCTCAATCAGGCAGGTCCCGAGGACGATGTACAGGCCACCTTTGTAGTGCCGAAGCTGGGTGCCGGGCTTGAATTGATTGACGGTGGGTATGACAAATGGCATAGGATGAACGGCAGGGCGATGTGGCGTTAAGTTGAAGGGCCATATAAATCAAAGAATTTGTTTAGTAACTCTTCCCAATTGGTTCTCAATCTAACTTGGTTCGCGGAGACTCCTTCTTTGATTTCAAACCCGGGCTCTGACGTATCCCTTAAAACGGGATCTTGATTTGGAGCGCCTCG
This sequence comes from Comamonadaceae bacterium, assembly GCA_037132975.1. Lineage (GTDB taxonomy): Bacteria > Pseudomonadota > Gammaproteobacteria > Burkholderiales > Burkholderiaceae_C > Rhodoferax. The sequence continues at coordinate 6,195 of JBAXOZ010000061.1, read as the reverse complement.
CATGCCAATGATAGATGCAACATAAGGTGTATGAGCATTGATGCCGCGCTTGATTACGACCGAAACCTCACCGTTTGCAAGCTTGACATAGCTGCCCGGTATGTAAATACCGATGGATTTGACGAATGCCGCGCCAAGCAAATTTGGTTTTCCTTCTTCGCCTTTATAGATCTTCAGCGCACCTTGTCTGGACAGTAAACCAGGGCGTGTGCTTCGTGGACTTATGCTACCCACAAAAATATCGGCCAATTGAAGCATCCGAGTTGCCATGTGAATTCTTCGCTCATTGCCTGCATCCGGCATCTCCGGAAGGACGGCATGATGGTCCCGGACAATTTGTAACCATATCTTGTCCTGAACTCCTTTGCTGCTCAGCAGTTGCCTTCCAACCGCTGGATGATTCACGATGGACCTCCGTTGATCGGTCGTGACTTCTGAATTTTGATGTGCCAGTAGGTCATGAAGACTTGACATTCCAATATTCATCGTCAAGGCCGCGTTACATAGGGAAGTCAATTCTTCGGGGGAAAGCTCTGCATGCGTGCTAAGCAAGCGGCAAAGAGACGCACAGAGGAGTGCATTCGAAGCGCTGTAGCTCAGATTCTTTTCAAACAACATCTGAACCAGAACGAATAGACTTGCATCAGTATTGTCCTCAATCAAACTGGCGATTGATCTTTCGAATTCTCGAGTGTTCCGTTCGAAATCGTGGCTTGCTGAAGTCGCATCGAGAATGGCTTTTAGTTTCAAATGCATTTGAGGCCAGAGGATCCTAATGCTCCTATTGCCTGCAAGGTTTGCCGATGTGTTCATTTGAAAAACTGATTGTTTAGGGATGCGTGGATGTGAAATTATTTGCGATCCTGCTGAACCATCTAGAACAAGTCGCTGTTACAGGTCAGGCAGTTGTCGAATAAAGTCCGCCGCGGTCATGCCTGAGGTGCAAGGTCAGAAACTCTACGCCGCAGCGCCAGTGGCGAGCATGGGATATGTCTGGACTTACGTTCCTGACGACGGCGACGGCGCTGCAGAACTGGCAGTCAATGCTTAGCTTCTCTTCGGTCTCGATCTTGGTGACGGTGCAAAACTGCATACCGTTGAGGGACAAGTCCATGCTTGTTCCAGTCAGTAGATCCTGAACGAGCGTCGATCGGCGAAACGTCATCGGCATCTTCATCCGTATATGCGCGGCCGCGCGGCCCGGCTCGAGTCCGTCCATTCGCTTGACCGCTGGAAAGAGCGCGCTGCCGCAAGTCAGGCAGGCAGCCTCGGGACGCTCCAGTTCGATGGCGACACAGGGCGCACCGCAGAACTCGCAGCACGATTCCTCGAAGCCCTGCGCCGTTGGTGGTACTCGGCCCGCCGCTGATGCCCGATGCTTGTGCAAAGGCGCAACGTGTGCCAAAACCTGGTCGTACTGGGTGCGGCGCACAGGGTCGCTGAGCACGGCGAACGCTTCGTTGAGGAAGACGGCCTGTGCATGGTCTCCGCCGAGATCAGGGTGCATCTTGGCACCCTGCATCAGCGCGCGGTAGCTGGCCTTGATGACGGCCGCCGGTGCGTCGGCTTGCACCTGAAGGATTCGGTAGTAGTTGCGTCGGTTCTTCATGTGGCGAGCAGCTGGGCCCTCTATTTGTTCAGAATCAGTCGTGGGTCCGAATCACAAGCGCCTCAAAATCCTCGATCGGAACCGGTCTGTTGAATAAATAGCCCTGATAAGTGTGGCAACTCAACTGCTCCAGAAAGTCGCGCTGCGACTGAGTTTCCACCCCTTCGGCAATCACAGCGAGTTCCAGGCTATGGGCCAGGGCAATCACCATCTTGGCAATAGCCGCATCATTGGGGTCGGTCAGGATGTTGCGCACAAAGCTCTGGTCAATCTTGAGTTGGTCCAGCGGTAGTCGTTTAAGGTAGGAAAGAGACGAGTACCCGGTGCCAAAGTCATCCAGTGAAAAGCCAACGCCGATGGCTTTGAGCGCATTCATCTTGGTGATGATGCCCTCAACGTTGGTTACAAGCAGACTTTCTGTCAGTTCGAGTTTGAGCTTTTGCGCCTTGGCCCCCGTGCGATCAAGCGCGCCGAGCACCTGGTCGGCAAAGTCGACCTGTTGGAACTGGTGTGCACTGACATTCACGGCCACGCTCAAATCCACCATCGCAGGCTTGCCAGCCCAAAGCGCCAATTGTTTGCAAGCGGTTTCCAGAACCCAGTGACCTATGGGCAAGATAAGACCACTTTCCTCTGCCACCGAAATGAACTCGGCTGGCGAGACCAGGCCGCGCACCGGATGCTTCCAGCGCAGCAGCGCTTCGGCTCCGATGACTCTGCCTTCGCTGGTCACCTGTGCCTGGTAGTGCAACTCAAGCTGATCGCTGAGCAGCGCTGCACGCAGGCCGCTCTCCAGTTCGGCCCGAGCGCTGGCCTCGGCCTGCATCTGTGGTGCAAAGAAACGTAGCGCATTGCGTCCTGCCGCTTTGGCGCGATGCATGGCCAGTTCTGCCTGAGCCAAAGGCATGTCGGCGTCTTGCGGTGTTGCGTCGTCCACCAAGGTGATTCCGATGTTGGCGCTGCAGTGAACCTCGGAATTTCCAATCGGATAGGGTTGGCTGAGAACCAGGAGGATCTTTCCTGCCACCGCTTCGGCCTCCGCAGCGGCCTGGCTGGGGATCAGGCTCAACTCTTGCAGCATGACCACGAAGGCGTTGCCGCCAAGGCGCACCAGGGTGTCACCCTTGCGGATGCAATCACCAAGCCTGCGAGCCACGATCTGCAGCAAGCGGTTGCCGTTTTCATGACCTATCGTTTCATTGACAATCTTGAACTGGTTCAGGTCGATCAGCAGCAGCGCGTCCTGGCGTGGCTTGCGGGCACGGTCAAGCTGGGCTTTTTGCAGCAGCACAATCAGGTGCTGGCGATTCGGCAGACCGGTCAGAGGGTCAGAAAACGCCAGGCTTTGGATCTGCTCCTCGGCGTCCTTGTACGAAGTGGCGTCGCTGAAGGCGGCAACGTAGTGGCTTACCTCTCCGGCAGCGTTTCGCACGGTGTTGATGCGAAGTGTCTCGGGGTACACCTTGCCATTCTTGCGCCGGTTCCAGATTTCGCCCTGCCAGGAACCGGTACGATTGATGGCGTCCCACATGGCAGCGTAAAAGGCCGGGTCGTGGCGCCCCGACTTGAGCAGGAGGGGTGTCTGTCCTATAGCCTCTTCAGCCGTGTAGCCGGTAATCTCGGTAAATGACCGGTTGACCTGCAGAATGACCTTGCTTGCACTGGTGACAAACATGCCTTGCTGGGTTTCAAACGCGATGGCGGCGATGCGCATCTGTTGTTCGCTTTCTAGGCGCGACAGATCAGCTTTCTTGATGTCACTGATATCGGTCACGATCGCGTAGAAGCCCTGAACGTCACCGGTGACGATGTCGGGTATGTATTGCGTCAACGAATATCTGATCCGAGCGCCGTCGGGCGTGGGAATTGCACGCTCGAACTGTTGATACAGGCCATGCAGCGCTTGTGTGATATAGGGCAGGTTGAGGTGGTAGTTGATTTCACCAATCACCGCCCTGATGTGCTTGCCAGGCAACTGCACAGGCTGGACACCGAACCAGCTTGCATAAGCCTGGTTGCCAAAGCGGTTGCGCAGGTTTTTATCCCAATAACCGATCATGGCTGGGACGTTGTCGATCACGGCGTGCAGGTGCCGTTGTGCTGCCGTCAGTTCTCCTGTCCCGGATGTTTTTGTTGGGTCCGACATACTCTCTTCATCCCAGAATGCTCAAGCCTAGGAGATCGGATCGGATGAGCAAAACTTGAGGATATGCATCAGGCAGTGCGCTCCAGAAACTTGAATGGACTTTGGTACAGCCATATCGGCCTGTCCGGGCTTGCATAGACAACCGCCGTCGGTTGTAGATCAGCAGCTACAAATTCCAAACTGACCATCCAGCTACCTGGGCGCATCTCAGCGCGAGCCTTGGCTACTGCGCGCGGCATTGTTTCCGGTCGCTGGAACAAGTACACCATGTCGTAGGCATGCCAATCTTCGCGCCAAATATCGCCTAAGCGAACCTGCGCCCACGGGCAGCGAAACGCCGCCACCCAACGCAAGGGCCAACTGAATTCGATCCCGACACAGCGTGCGTCGGGGTAGGCCAAACGAAGTGCTTTCAGGCCATCTCCGGCACCGCAACCGGCATCCAGAACCAGGGCATTTGTTGGCAACTTCGCGCAGTTTGGCAAATCCCGCAGCGCCTGCAAGGGTGTTGGAAAGACGGGTGCATCGCCCCATGTATGCAACGGGTAAACCAGCAAAGCCAATGCCAGAGGAAGCAACCATAGCCAGGAACTCGCACTAGGTACGCCGGTCAGCAACAAGGAAATCGGAAAACCCAGCGCCAATGCCAACTGCCGAGCACGGGAGAAGCCACGCCAACGCGCCGCGCCAGTTGCGACCACACCCAATACACATGCCAGCGAAATGGCCAGCGTGGCTGGCATCGCCCATGCCAGCAAAGTCTTGTAGAGCAGCCACGCCAAGGCCCACACTGCCAGTGCCGGCATCGGCCATTTGAGGTAGGTAGACAAATTCAATTGTTGGGCGTGTGATGCATTTCAGGTATCGGACAAACCAGCACAATCTTAAAGGTGAATTGTCTTATCATTGGCAAACGAAAACACGCTCGATGCAAAGATGAAAAAAGTTTGGCTAACTCTTTACCTCGCTGCGGCAAGCAGCGCAAGTCAGGCCGCCTGGCTCGAGATTGGGGCCAATGAAACCGGGACTTTTTACGTTGATCCACCGACCATCCAGAGGTCAGGCGACATTGTGAAAATGTGGTATTTGGTTGACTTCAAGAGTACTCAAGTTGACACGAACACGAAATCGTTCTTGTCATCCAAGGACCAGAGTGAGTACGACTGCAAGCAAGAACGCTCGCGATCGCTGTATTACAACAACTACAGTGAAAAGATGGGAAGCGGGAAGATCATATTCACCTTGAAAGATGCACTTCAATGGCGCCCCGCCGGCAGTGGCACCATCGCGGCTGCGCTGTTAAAGATAGCCTGTAGCAAGAAATAGCGCGCGTTACTTGCAACTCTGAAATTTTCTCTGCTGACATTCCAGGGCCATCCTCTTGGCAATTGAAAACTCTTCCAGATTGAGTGAATTCCCCGCCTGATCGCGGATTTTGGGTGCATCCGGATGGCCTGCTAGCGCCGCTAGGTAGCTCCACATGTAAGCACGAAGGTTGTCACGCGATACACCTTGTCCGTTTGCGTACATGAAACCAAGTTTGTATTGAGCTTTTACTTCGCCTTGGGCGGCTGCCAATCGATACCACTTGATGGCGATGGTGTAGTCCTGCGGCACCCCTTGTCCTTGTGCATACATGGCACCAAGAATGGATTGACCCAAGCGGTCACCGCGCTCAGCCACGGCACGCCATTTTTTCATCGCAGTGACATAATCCTGGCGCTCGTAGGCGGCATAACCATCTTCCCAATCGCCAGCGCTAACCACGTTCCAGTTGGCTAACAGCATGAACAGCAAAGCAAGAAGTGCATTTCTCATGTCAGAAGGGTGCTTTGGTCATTTTTCCACAATAGCCTTTGACAATTTCAATCTTGCGGCCATCCTTGATGGTCAAAGATTGAAGAAATGCACCGGTGCTGCGGTCCAGCGAAAACTGTTCGCTGGTTACCATGGTGCCGAAACGTTCAAACATGGCTGGTCGGCTGACTGTTGCCTTGTTTCCCTTGACCACCATGACGCCCTTGCGCGTCTCTGAAATTGAAAACACGCCCTGGTACCAGCCAACCATCGTTTTGTAGTCCAAACCAGCGGCCATCATTTCCTTGTACTCCTTGGGTGTTGCGTCCAGGGTGTTTCCAGGCATGGTGTAGTTTGCTTCGCATATGAGCGTGATGTCTTCGTCAGAGCGCTTGGTTCTTTCTGCCTTCAATCGTTCTTCGGCAGACTGTGCGGCTGCTCCTTTGAATCCGATCCAGCCACTGGCATAAGCCAGCCAGCCAGTGGCAATGAACACCGCAGTGACTCCGAGTACGGATATCAAGGCGATTCGGAGTGAGTCGTTCTTTTGCATGATGATGGATTTCCTGCCGATCAATTGAAGAAATATGCGTATGCCACTTCAGGAAAGTGGCGACGCTTTTCCCTGAATCTGTCGCCACAA